>CAYZLH010000063.1:0-9622 GCA_964478795.1 uncultured Bdellovibrionales bacterium
AGAAAGTATGGATTGTTTTTCCGAACACTTTCACGAAATCCAAAAAGTCGTGGATGAAATGGATGCCGAAATCGTGGCCATGAAAAAAACCTATAAAAAAGCGGAAACCATGGCCATTGAAGTCAGTAAGCGTCATGCGGATTATAGCTCCTTGGCAAAAGACCTCGACGCAAAAACCACCGCGCCTAAGCCCTCAGGGCCGACTCCCACGGGCAAAAAGATTCGCTCCTCGGATATCTCCGGCACGGAAGACGAAGAGAAGCCTTGACCACGGCCCATCATCGCGCCATAACCTAGACATGCATCAACAAGCTTTTCTGGCGCTGGCGGAATGCGTCGGCCACTATCGCGGCAAGGGAATCAATCACGAACAGCAACCCTTCGATGGACAGCTCACCCTAGAGGCGGGCATTGCGGGTAAGTCATTTGCTTTGCGATCCAGCGCCCAAGGGGAATCGGGAGAAATTTTTCACGAAGAACTTTCGCTGGTGAGCTTTGATTTTGGGCAAAATCTTCTATTAACCGTGACCAGCAATAACCATCCAGCCACCGTGGTGCACACCCTCAATCGCATTGAGGAACATAGCGAATACAAAGCGTTGGTGTTTCGTTTTGGCGATGTAGAGAATCGCGATTCGTTTCGGGAAGAAATCTTTTTTCGTCTCTACCTAGATGGCAGTGTGGAACACTTCTACGCCTGGGGAATGCCCGGCGGAGATTTCGCCCCGCGCTCCGGCGCGAGAATGTATCGCTGGAATTAAAAAATGGCCACTAAGTGCAAGTGGCCATCTCTACTTGGTGCTCTTTGAATAGGCGCTCGCGAACTTAAATTCCGCGCGAGCAAATCCTAGTACTCGAAGCGGAAACCCAAGTAGTGGTCTGCTTCCTCATTCATCTCTTTTTTCTGATAGGTATAGGTGAGATAAAATTTACGAATTCCGCTGGAAGCGAGGGCCCGGCTCGCCGCTCGCTTCTCCAACCGATTCAAATTCAGGTGCACACCACCGCCATAGTTTTTAGAATTAAAGGATTGTTTGGCAAAGGTGCCAGCGCCCACGGGAATCCCCAAGGTGCCCACGCGTCCGGATTCATACCCGTAGTTCGCAAAGGGCACAAGGATTTGTCCCACAAAATATTGAAATTCATACTGCACTTTTCCGCCAATCACATCGATGGTGTGTTTGCGCGTGGTATCCGATTGGTTCGTGGTGCTGTTGATATAACTAAACTTCGACCAATAGGCGCCACCATGAATTCCCGCTCCCAATCGTCCATACTCGAGCGAACGCAAGGGAAAGTAGGTGAGCGAAAGCTGCGCGCCCATGGTGTCGGCTAAGAGGCGAGTAGAGGTGGGATCAAAATCAAATCCCCGAAACGCATCGTGGGCATAATCCAATCCCAGCTGAAAGGAACCATCCTCGTGGGGGAAGAGCGAACGCGTCTCTAGCGAATCATCCAAATCTTCGCGCTGCTTGCGGTTCTCTTGATACTCCAAATACTGCTGATACAAAGTGCGATCGTCCACAGCAGTGGATTTTTGCATCACCGGCGGCGGGATAGAGGTGGCGGAGCTAGAGGAGGTCACAGCGGGTAGAGCGCTAGCTGAATCTGATGCGCTAGGGGCGGGTGGAGGCGGTGGACCGGGCGGTGTGGGCTCGGCGAGGAATCCGTCTGTATTGCCCGAGCTCATACTGCTGACGCTGGAACTCGAAGAGGAACTAGATTCTCCCTCAACGGGCGTAGCTAAAGTATCGGTGCTCGCGGAAGATTCTGAGGTGGCGATAGTATCGGTGCTAGCTGGACCAGGGACCGGCGATTCCCCGGCCAAAAATGGATCCTCCGCCAAGGGCGGAGCGGCGGTGGTGCTTTCCGTTTCCGTCGAAGCACAGGCCACCAAAGCCAAAACACTAAGCGCGCTGAGGGCGAGACCCCACGTCTGAAAAAGGTTTTTCATTGTTTGCGTTTCTCCCAGTCTGCCAAAAATTGCTTTAGGCCAATATCCGTCAATGGATGTTTCGTGAGCTGTTGCAAAATCTTGAGCGGACAAGTGGCCACATCGGCGCCCACCATTGCGCTATCACGCACGTGCAAGGGGTGACGAATGGACGCCGCCAGGATTTGCGTTTTGAATTTATAGTTGTCATAAATGGTGCGGATTTCTTTGATCAACACCATTCCATCTTGGGAAGCATCGTCTAAACGACCGATAAAGGGACTGATATAGGTGGCGCCCGCTTTGGCAGCGAGCAACGCCTGCGTGGAAGAAAAGCACAAGGTCACGTTGGTGCGAATGCCTTCTGCGGTGAAGGTTTTCGTGGCCTTCAAGCCTTCTTCCGTGAGCGGTACTTTTACCACGATATTTTTGTGCATTTTGGCCAGCTCGCGACCCTCTTTCAACATGCCCGGCGCATCGAGACTCACCACTTCGGCGGAAATGGGTCCGTCCACAATTTCACAGATTTCTTTGATTACGGTGAGAAACGGTTTGCCACTTTTGGCGATGAGCGATGGGTTCGTGGTCACGCCATCAATAATCCCCATCTCATTGGCTAAGCGAACTTCGTCTAATACGGCACTGTCTAAGAAAAATTTCATCTCGTCTCCTAAGTCCTTTGGCAAGCCATTGGGCAAATCTTTGGGGAAACGTTCAATTCTCTCAGAGCCAACTCTTAATGCCCGAGATACGCTTCCCTTATCTTAGGATTATTCAACAATTTCTTGGCTTCGTCTACGAGAGTCAGCTCGCCCGTTTCTAAAACCAGACCCTTGTGGGCAATTTGTAGGGCCAGGTGGGCGTTTTGCTCCACTAAAAGAATCGTGGTGCCGGCGGCATTAATTTCCTGCAAAATTTTAAAGATCAGGGCGATAATCTGCGGCGCTAACCCCAAAGAAGGCTCATCGAGCAATAGCAGGGTGGGGTGACTCATCAACGCCCGGCCAATGGCCAACATTTGCTGCTCTCCGCCAGAAAGGGTGCCGCCCAATTGCGTGCGACGCTCCTTGAGACGCGGAAAGTAGTGAAACACTTTTTCCCGGTCTTCTTCGATTTTTTTGCTGGAATTTTCCCGCCAAGCACCGAGATCCAAATTCTCATCCACCGTGAGCTCGGGGAAAATTCCGCGCCCTTCCGGCACATGCGCAATTCCCAATCCGGCCACCTGATGGGGCTTGCGATGACTCCAATCGGAAATTTTTTGACCCTGGAAACTCACCGAGCCTGTTTTCAGCGGCACAATTCCGGAAATCGCTCGTAAGCACGAAGATTTGCCGGCGCCATTGGAGCCGAGGATCGTTACGATCTCGCCCTTGGGCACCGTGAAGGAAATAGAACGCAGGGCCTGAATCCCGCCATAGGCCACCGATACGTTTTGAAATTCGAGCAGCTGACTCATTGCCTTTGCTCCGTCATTGCAGTGGCCCTCGCATCGGGCGTCCCCCAGAAATTGAGCTCGCCCCTGTGGATTAGCGTGTGGTTCATGGCCGCCATCACACTTCCTCCGTGCCAAGGTAGGCGCGGATCACATTCTTATCTTCCTGCACCTCTTTGGGCGCGCCTTCAGCAATCTTTTTGCCGTATTCCAGCACGGCCACGCGATCGCTAATGCCCATCACCAATTTCATGTCGTGCTCGATGAGGAAAATGGAAAGATCAAATTTTTTGCGAATGAACCGGATGGTTTCCATCAACTGGGAAGTTTCTTGTCCGTTCATTCCGGCGGCGGGCTCATCGAGTAGCAAAATTTTTGCGCCGGTGGCGATGGCCCGGGCGATTTCTAAGCGTCTTTGCACGCCGTAGGGAAGATTTTTTGCTTCTTTGCCTTCCTTGGCCACACCGGTGAGTCCAAAAATTTCCAAAAGCTCATCCACGCGTTCGTTTTTCAGTTTTTGATCGGCATAAAAAGCCGGCGTGCGCAGCACCGAAGCCCAGGTGCTCATCTTGGTGGTGCGATCAAGGGCGATGAGAATGTTGTCGCGCACGTTGAGTTCTTTAAACAGACGAATGTTTTGAAAGGTGCGCGCTAAGCCCTTAGCCGTGATTTCATAGGGGCGGAGATCGGCCAAATTTTCGCCAAAGGCTTTTACGGCGCCGAAGGTGGGTTGATACACGCCGGTGATCACGTTGAAGGCCGTGGTTTTGCCCGCGCCATTGGGACCAATCAACGCCAATATCTCGCCCTGATGAAGCGCGAGCGAAATCTCCTGCACGGCCTTGATGCCGCCAAAGTGCACGCTCACCTTTTCGAGCTCTAACACTTTCGTGTTCGCGTTTGTAACCGCGCTCTTGCTCGTGTTCATGCTTTTTTCCACCGTTTGTTTGCCGCCCGCCGGGCCACCCAGCGGCGCCAGATATCGCTGAGCTCGTCGCGCCCGAGCAAGCCATTGGGTCTGAGCAACATAAAGAGAATCAAAATGAGTGAATAAATGATCATGCGAAAATCAATGCCCGTAATTTCTTGGAGCGGCCGCAACGCTTCGGGCAAAATCGTGAGACCAATGGCCGCCAGGATCGCGCCACTCACGGAGCCGAGTCCACCAAGCACAATGATCACCACCACCTCAAAGCCCTTCATGAAACCGAAGGCTGCCGGATTGATATTGCCAAATTTGTGAGCGTAGAGTCCGCCGGCAAGGCCCGCCCAAAAGGCGCCGATGACAAACGCTTTCACCTTAGTTTTGGTGGTGTTCACGCCCATGGCCTCGGCAGCCACTTCATCTTCACGCACGGCAAACATGGCGCGGCCGGGCGGCGTGCCGAGCAAGCGCAACACCAGGAAGGTCACGGCGAAGGAAGAAAAAATCATCCAGGTTTGATCGGCGAGGGGCGGAATGCCCGTCATTCCTCTCGGACCACCGAGCACCGGCACGTTGAGCAGAGTCACGCGAATGATTTCGCCAAAGCCCAGCGTGACGATGGCGAGATAATCGCCTTTGAGGCGGAGCGAAGGCAAACCCACCAACCAACCGAAAACCGCCGCGAGCAATCCACCTGCTAAAAGCGCGCCGAAGAAAAATACTTGCACTCCCGCGGGCGTGAGGCCCAAGGTGGGCAGTAGAAAAACGGTGAGGCTCGCCGAAGTATAAGCGCCCACAGCCATAAAGCCGGCATGACCTAAACTAAACTGCCCGGTGAAACCATTGATCAAGGTGAGACTCACGGCGAGGATGATGTGAATTCCTGCGGCGAGGAAAATGTCTTGGTAGTAATAATTTAAATTGGGATAGATCCCGTAGGCGAGCACCAAGCAAGCGAGAAAGGCCACAAACCAAGATCGGTAGGATTTCATACTTTCTCCGCCACTCGCTTACCAAACAATCCCGTGGGTCGAAAAATCAAAATAAAGATGAGCACGGCAAAGGCCAGCGCATCACGGAAAGTGGAAGAACCATAAACTACAATGTATTGCTCCGAAAGACCCATCAAGAGCGCGCCCACCACAGCACCGCGAATATTCCCGATGCCACCCAAAACCGCCGCCACAAACGCTTTCAATCCGGGCAACATTCCCATCAAGGGATCAATGCGGGGGTAGGAGAGTCCCACCAAAATTCCGCCGGCGCCAGCGAGGGCCGAACCGATGATAAACGTGAGACTGATCACCCGATCCACATTGATGCCTAAGAGCACAGCGGTTTCGTGATTGTGGGCCACGGCGCGCATGGCTTTGCCCGACTTCGTTTTGTTCAAAATAAATTCCAGCGTGATCATCAGCACGAAGGCCACCACCACCACGAGGAGTTGAATCATATCGAGCTGAATGCCGCCGAGGTGGAAGGAGAGATCGGTATTAATCAGCGGCGGAAAGGGCCGCGGATTCGGACCAAACACCATCTGCGCGCCAAATTGAAATAGTAACGAAACGCCCACGGCGGTGATCAGCACATTTAAACGCGGGGCCCGGCGCAACGGACGATAGGCCAACTTTTCCACGATAAATCCGATGAGCGCGGTGCCGAACATCGAGAGCAAAAGCACGGGGAGGAAAATCCAAAAGCCCTGCTTTTCCGAATTCGCCCCGAGCGCGTTGCCGGCATAGAAACCAAAATACGCTCCGAGCATAAAGATTTCTCCATGCGCGAAGTTAATAAATTTCAGCACACCATAAACCATGGTGTAACCAAGGGCGATCAAAGCATAGATCGCCCCCAGGGATATTCCATTTAAGGTGTGCTGTAGAAAATCCGTCACTGTTCGTGATTAGGGATTAACAGTGGAGAAGTAGGTGGGCTTGCCGCCTACAAACTTCAACACCACAGCGCTTTTCACGGCGTTGCGGTCTTTGTCCAAGGTAATTTTTCCGGTCACAGCCGCGAAATCTTTGGTTTCCACCAAAGCGTTTTTCACGTCTTCACGGGTGAGGGATTTGGCGCGCTTCATGGAATCCATCAACACGTTGAACGCGTCGAAACCGAGCGCCGCCATGGCATCAGGAGTTTCATTGTATTTCGCTTTGAAGGCTTGGATGAAACCTTGGGCCGCGGGATCTTTGGTGTCGGGCGCGTAGTGGTTGGAATAGTAGGTGTTTTCCAACGCGTCTTTGCCAGCCACTTTTAACAAATCTTCGGATTCCCAACCGTCGCCGCCGAGGATAGGCTTCTTCATGCCCATCTTACGCGCTTGCTGCACGATCAACGCCACATCGCCGTAGTAACCGGGCAAGAAAATCACATCGGGATTTTTGCCTTTCACTTCGGTGAGCTGGGCGCGGAAATCGGTGTCGCCCGACTGGTAGCTGATGTCGGTCAAGATTTTTCCACCTTTGGCTTCAAACGCCTTGATGAAAAAATCAGCCAAACCTACAGAGTAATCTTGTTTCACATCGCGGATCACCACGGCGGTTTTCGCCTTGAGATTTTCCGTAGCGAACTTTGCCATTACTTCCCCTTGGAAAGGATCGATGAAACAAATGCGGGAAACGTATTCACCTTTCAACGTCACCGCGGGGTTGGTGCTGGAAGGAGAAAGCATGGGTGTTTTAAATTGCATGGCTTTGTCGGCGGCCACCAAGGAAAGACGGCTGGCTACTTCACCGATAATAGCGATCACGTTATCTTGCGTGATCAATTTGGTTACCACGGCGGAAACTTCTTCGGGCTTGGATTGATCGTCATAGGTGATCACTTCCACTTTTTTCCCGTTCAATCCGCCGGCGGCGTTGAATTGTTCCATGGCGAGGTCCACACCTTTTTTGGTGGACTGACCAAAGGTGGCAACTTCACCGGTAAGCGCGGCAAAGTGACCAATCTTTATGACGTCGCCAACTACGGCGCCGTTGGAGGAGGTGCTACCTTCTTCATTTTTCTTCGTGCAACTCACGATCGCTAATGCCGCAAAACAAACGAACAACCCAACTTTTGAAAATACTCTATTATTCATTCCAATCCTCCATTACCTAGAAAAAGGTAATTAAGTTTTGCCCTTTGGAAAAAATCTTGTCAAATTAGAAAGATAGAAAGGGAACTCATGGAAAAAGAACGCACCAAGCCATCGTTTGCCAAACTCGTGCACGGCTATGTGGGATTTCTCACCGGCACCGGCAAATCGCTGGCCACCATCGGCTCCTACAAAACCGATCTAGCCTTGCTAGAAGCCTATCTTCAGCAACGGAAGAAAGATTTTTACGCTCTGAATGAAAAAGATTTTTCCCACTACCAAATTTGGCTAGAGAAGAAAGGCTTCAAAACCAACACTCGCCGCCGAAAAATTTTAAGTGCGAAGTCTTTGGTGAAATACGCAGTGAGTCGAAAGAAACTTTCGCCTTCGAAGATCCAATTTGTGCAGGCACCGGACCGTTTGGAGCGTCTGCCCTGGATTCCCACGCCGGAAGAATTTTTGCAGATTCAGGCCCATTTGCGGGCGGAAAATATTTTGCAAAAGCGCAATCGCCTGTTGTTTTTGTTACTCGCCGAAACGGGAATTCTCGTAGCCGAGCTCTGCCAACTGCGCTGGGTGGATTGGCAGGGGAAATCGCTACAAATCGAAGGCAAAAAATCTCGGCAGATTCCCTTGAGCCCTAAGTTGCAAGCGTTGCTGAAGAGCTGGCAGAAAGAAAATTCCGGCAAGTTTCTGTTTCCGGGCTTCAATCGCCACGGCATCACTTCCGAAAAAATGACGCCAAGAGGAGTGGAACTTTTTTTCCGGCAGCTGGGCGCAAAAGCAAATTTTACGGCGCTCCACCCAAAAACCCTCCGCCATTTCGCCGTGGCCCAGTGGTTACGAAAAAATTTACCAGAAACAGAAATCCAAAAACGCCTCGGCGTCCATAAGGCCTATTCTTTCCATGCCTATCGAAAACACCTCGAAACTCGCTAATCGTGTCGTTTGGATTTTGGGCGCCATTTTGCTGGTGCTCATGCATTTCACCAATCTATATGCGCTCCCCGGCCTGCACTTCGATGAAGCGTGGGCCTTCAATCATGCAGTGCGGATCCTGAACGGGGAGTGGACGCTGCAGGGCATGAGTCCCTATACCGCCCCCTGGACGCACTACTTCGCCGCCCTCTGGCTCAAACTCTTGGGCGTGGGACTCTGGCAGTTTCGCTTCAGCCAAATTTTGCTCGCCTTGATCGGAATCGGTTTGATTCAGTTCACGCTCTGGAAAAAAGAGCATCCGGCCTGGCCCTATTTTTTCTATGTAGTCGCATTAATTCCCGGCTTGGTGATGAATCATCGCTTCACCGTGGAGCTTAATGGCTTTCATGTGTTTTGTTTCGGCTTACTCATCTTTTCGTTCAACCAACGCTGGTGGTGGCTCAGCGCGGCGGCGATTTTGCTTGGCACCACGGCGCATATTTTATTTTATGGCTGGGCCTTGGCGCTCTTAGCGGCGAGTCATTGGGAGAAACGCGAATTCTCCGGCGCGGAAAAAATCTTTGGCTCCCTCTGCGCCATGCTGCTCGCGTTGTTTTTCTGGAAGGTCTATTTGCAAATTCCTGAAAAAGGTAAGGCGCTGGCGCTATTGGCTTCAGCGCTGCTCGCCGGCCTCAGCCTTTGGATTCCGTTTTCACGCTGGAGCTGGCAAAAATCTTGGTTTGACACTCTCGCCTGGATCTTCGCCCTCGTATTTTTACTCAATGCATTTTTCTTTTTAGAAGGCTTTTGGCAGCTGTCCATTTCCACCGGCAAAGAAGCGTGGCGCGGCGGACGCATCATTAGCTTGGTGGCATTTTTGGTTTTTAGTATTTGGCTCTTTTTTCAGGGTCGAAAAGAGTTTCCGCGTTTTTGGCGGCGCGCATTTCTGCTTGGCGTTATTTTTCTTGGCCTAATGATGCTGAAACAGACGCCGCGTTATCACGAAATGATTTTGTTATCGTTGGCGATTTTTCTCAGCGCGGGAATCGGCAAAGGAAAAGAGTTGGTGCGCTTTGCCTGCATGGGATTTTTGGCCGTACACGGCGCCCTTCTCTATTCGGAATACTTTACGCTCAACCCCAAAGAACAAGAATTGCGCTTTCTCACCTTTAAAGATTCGTCGCGGGATTTTCTCTCGAAACAGGAATTAGTTTCCGTTTTGGGTAGCTCCGGTTGCCGTCTATCTGATATAAAAACCGGCGATTCGCGAGTAGGTGAGGCGCTTTTGGCTCTTTCTCACGGCGACTGGGAAGTCGCCGAGAAACCTTGTCC
>CAYZLH010000064.1:0-1301 GCA_964478795.1 uncultured Bdellovibrionales bacterium
GCGCAGGTCAACCCGGCGGCAGCATCAAAGATAATGAAGTAATTGCCCGGGCAAATGAACTGGGAATGCAGATGGCGTTTACGGGGCGACGGCATTTTCGCCACTAGTTTTTTCGTAACGAGAATTTCAGGAAAGTAGATATTTGGAAAGGAAGTTATGGCCATTACCTATAAAGACTCCGGAGTGGATCGAGACAAGGGCGATTTGTTTGTGGAGCGAATTCAAAAAATGGTGCGCTCCACTTATACCAAAGCGGTGAAGAGTGGGGTTGGGGGATTTGCATCGCTCTATGATGTGGGCGGAGGCAAATACTTAGCCGCCGGAACCGATGGCGTAGGCACGAAGCTAAAAATTGCGCAGGCACTGGGTAAACACGACACCATCGGGATTGATCTAGTGGCGATGTGTGTGAACGATGTTGTTTGCACCGGGGCCAGACCGCTTTTTTTCTTGGATTATATTGGCTGTGGAAAACTAGAACTGCCTGTTTCTGAAGCCATTGTGGCGGGCATCGTGGCTGGATGTCGCCAGGCTGGAGTGGCACTCGTGGGTGGCGAAACTGCTGAAATGCCCGGAATGTACGATGACGGCGAATACGATTTGGCCGGATTTTCCGTGGGCGAAGTAAAGAAAAGCCAGATTCTCGACGGCAAGAAATTGCAAGTTGGTGACGAGTTGGTGGCCCTTGCTTCTAGTGGATTACATTCCAATGGCTTCTCGCTGGTGAGAAAATTGATTGCGGAAAATGAGACAGAACTTATGCAACAAGCACTTACGCCCACCAGAATTTATGTGAAAAATATTTTGTCAGTGGTTGGCGCAAAAAAATTCGGAATAAAAGGTCTAGCCCATATCACGGGCTCTGGGTTGTATAACGTGCCCCGGATCAACGGCAAATTTTCTTATCATCTTACGGAGCTGCCAAAACTCTCGCCCCTTTACTCCACGCTGCAACAGCGGGCCGGACTCGATCCACAGGAGATGTACTCCACGTTTAATATGGGCCTGGGATTCGTGGTTGCCTGCAAAAAGGGTCAGGGTACGGCGCTGGCCAAATTTCTCAGCAAAAAAGGTGAAACTGCCTGGGTGGCCGGACACGTAAAAAAAGGCAAGGGCGAAGTAGTCGTAAAAACCAACGATCTTTCCTTCACCTTGGCTTAGGGGCCATTCAAGATGGGGGAATTGGGATTCATTTTATTTTCCGCGGGAAACCAATGGGAAAAAGCCTATGAGGCAGCATTGGAATTTGGTGAAAGTGGAAATGGAATTGTCCTTTTAGGTCCGCAAATTGGAACCGCTGG
>CAYZLH010000064.1:1311-7454 GCA_964478795.1 uncultured Bdellovibrionales bacterium
GATTGGCTGCAAAAGCAGCTGCTCGAGCGAAAGTCTCTACTTTTTGGGAATCGACTGTTACCTTGGCGCGAATTTGTCAAAAATCGGGCGCGAACCGTGCGGCTCTCCCAAGGAAAAGGATTTAAGACTTTTCAACAGGCGAGCCTTCGCGCTTTCGCCAAAAAATTTCTCACCGCTTTAGATCAATCTGGTGCCCTCACGCATATTTCGGGAATTTGGCGCGAGAAAAGATTCTTTGCGGGCTTTCTGCGTTGCTTAGAAGAAGCCCGGATGGCGGGACTCACCAATCGAGAAACTTTGGAAAGAGCTTTTGATCGTCTAAAAAAAGCCGATGACCCAATCTATCGAGAGGTGTATCGCGACTTCGAGTATGCGCTAATTGGCTACGAGTCGGCAATTCAGAGCCAGGAAGATACCTTTGATTTTCCCCGTATGTTGCAGACGGCGGTGGATTGGCAGGAAGAGGAAAGGGAAATTTTCTGCCTCGGCTTTGATTCGTTTTCGGTTTTAGAAGTTGATCTATTGCAATCCCTGGCCAGACGAACCAATGTAATACTTCCATTAGCCCTCGAGGAAAGTCGCGGCCGTTTGCTGTTTGAGCAAAAAGGTGAGCCGCAAGATCTCACCGAAGCCTCGTTATTGGCATTGCTAAATGGATTTTCTGGACCGCGCCAATGGCTTCCCGGAACAAATGCTGTAAGCCAGAATAGTCCTGTGCTGTTCGAGGCGCACTCGCCCTTAGCTGAAGCGGTGACCGTGGCGCGCTGGACGGAAGAGCTACTCACAGCCAATCATCCGGTGCGCTTGGTGGCCACACCTGGTTTCTTACGCGAATTTTCCTCTCATTTTCGTTTTGCGCAGCTCGAGTCAACCGAAGCGCTAACGACACATGCGCTCACCCAAACATTTTTTCACTGTTTAGAAATGCGTGATCGTAATTTTCCTGCTGAATCCGTAGTGGAGTTTGCGTCGTTCTTACAGGCCGCTACGGGAAAGTTCCAAAATATTTCTCTGCTCGCAGCTGAGCTAGGAATTCGTCGCGGGTTGAGTGCCTGGCGTCGACTTGAAGAACAGGATCAGGAATCGGCGGAATTTGTAAAGTTATTGGAGTCGATCCAAACGATCTTTCCGCAAGAAGGAACCGCAAAAGAATTTCAAGAGTCACTGACAAAGTTTGTAAAAGTGATGAATCTCGGCGAGATCGCGGCGCAATCTTTTCCTTTGGAAGAGGACACCGGAGTTCATGGGGTAGTAGCTGCAATACTACGATTCGCCCAGATGTTAGTGGCTTCAATAGAGGAGCCGATGACTTACGCGGAATGGTTGGAAGAGCTCCGCCTACTCATGGAGACAGCTTCATTGGGGGAAGAAAAATATATTCCTACCTTAGAGTTCTATCAGTACGGGGAGTGGATTCCTCCTGGCATTCCGCAACAAAAGATTCTTGCCGTGGGCTTTCTGGCCGATGTGATGAAGTCTCGTTCCTTTCAATTCTATCTTGAAGAAGGAGCACGACGGCGACTTAGTGAGTTTCTTTTGGCCTCACGAGAGTGGGACGAGCAGCAGTTTTTACGTTATTGCCAGAAACTCATTCAATTCGGTGGTCAATTTTCCGCTGCAAAATTGGATTCTGTAGGGAAAGAGTCTACTCCTAATCCAGCGGTTCCCTTACTTGGGTTTGCCGTTAAACAATGGCCACAGGTAAATTTAGAAAATCCGGGAAAATTGCTTCCATCGCAGGAAAACGTTTCCCTAAAGCTAAGTGCGGAGAAGCGTCTGTCGGCCAGTCTCTTAGAGCAATACAAAGAGTGCCCCTTCAAGGCCTTGGCGCAAAAGGTTTTGCGACTCGAGGATGGAGCACACGCGCCCTCCTTAGACGTTACTGCTTTGGATTTAGGATCCCTTTTGCACCGGGTATTAGAGCTTTTTTACTCGAAGTATGAGGGCCGAACGGGTGGTATTGCCAAGTTGGAGGACAACTTAAAGGCAGCCATACAAGATGCGGTGGCCGAGGTGACCCTGCGGTACTTTAAAGGAGGGGAATTTCTGTGGAATCTACAACTCCTGCGCCTCAAGGACCAATTGACGGAATTTCTGCGTATGGATCTGGAGTTTTATGGCCAATTTCCCGCGTTCCAGAAGGCTGAGTTCGAAAAAAAATTAACAGGAAAAATTGGCGACATTTCCTGGAGCGGTAAGGTCGACCGAGTGGACTACGATCCAGAACAGAAACGATTTTTGGTGATGGACTACAAGAGTGGCGCCACGCTTCCGGCCACCAGAGATATTGAAGACTTAAATCTTTTTCAGATTCCGCTTTATGTTGATGCCCTACAAAAAGAAACCGGCATGGAGGCAATTGGCGGTTTATATGTTAGCATTAAGACGGGAAAGCGCAACCAAGGTTTGGTCAAAAAGCGTTTCAATCGCAACAAAAAATCAGAAGAGAGTAAGCTGCCTAGCTATTTTGAACTTCACGCCAAGTCCGGCTGTTTAAAGGAAGATGAAGACTTTTCTCACATACTTTCAAATTCCTTAAAAGAGATGGAGTCATTATCGACGAAGATTCAGCGAGGTGAGTTTCCGGTTCGACCGCTCGATGAAAGTAGCTGCAAAAACTGTGAAGTGAGACCTGCCTGTCGGATTCATTCGCTCGAGTCGCCGGAAAAGAAGTTTTCCGCCTCTGCTGTACCATCTCTGTTAGCCTTTACGGATCAAGCTATAGCTAGCTCTAGCCAAGAGAAAAAAGAAAAGCGCTTTAATGAAGAACAGCTAAAGGCTTTTGCTAAGGAAAATGAATTGGTTTTTATTGAGGCCTCAGCCGGGACTGGAAAGACAACGGTGATCGTTGAGAAGATCCAGCGATTCTTGGCCAAAATGATCAGTTCCGGCCTGGATCCCATAAAGGCTAACGAAAGATTTTTGGCGATCTCATTTACGGAAAAATCCACAGAGGAGCTAGCAATACGATTAACGAAATCCTTGAGTGAAGCTGGCAATAGTCGCTTAGCAATTTTGGCGAAACACCAGATTAGCACCATCCACGGCTTCTGTAAGCGCGTGATTAGCGAATTTCCGCTTGAAGCGAAAACCCCACCATTGGCTGAATTGATGGGAGAGCGCGAGAAGGAAATTGTATTGGAAGAGTGTTTGGAGCTTTTTTTCACTGAACCACACGAACAAAGAAAATCCTTCCTCACGTTGGTATTAGAACATTTTGATCGGTCGAACTTGGAAAAGATGTTACGAGCTTTGTTGGAAAAGCACCTCTTGTGGCGGGCAGAGATTTCCAGTTTTCGCACAAAATTTGCCGACCCTGCGGTCTTTGCAGCAGCCAAAAAAGAAGATCAGCTACTGTGGGTAGTACTCGAACTTTATTTTGATTTTTTTGCGATTTATTCCAACAGAAAACAGCAAGATCAAAAAATGGACTTCAATGATCTTGAGGCGGGAGCATTGCAGGCTTTACAAGTGGAATCGATTGCTCTGCACTATCAAAAGAAATTGGATCTTGTTTTGGTCGATGAATTTCAAGATACAAATTCGGTACAGCGAGAGATTTTGGAAAAGGTCGCGCGGAAAAATTGGTCGAATTTTTTCGTAGTGGGCGATGCCAAACAATCTATCTACCGATTTCGTGCCGCCGATGTGAGCGTGTTTCAAGGCTTGCGGCAGGAAGCCGAGAAAAATGGATCGCTAATTTCGCTCTTTCGCAATTACCGATCTCGAAAGGAGTTAGTAGAAACTTCGAATCAAATCAGTTCCTTTCTCTTTCCTCAGCCCGACGAAGGTGAATCCTATGAAGCCTTTTTCTCATCCGCCGAAGCAGGTCGTGAAGGGGGGGGCGCATCCATTGATTTGGAGTACGACCTTCCGGAAAAAGCGAGTGCTGCTGAACGTCGGGCATTGGAGGCCAAAAAAGTTGCTGCCATAGTGAAAAGTAAAATACAGGCCGGGGTCGAGCCATCGGAAGTGGCAATTTTATTGCGAAAAATTTCGGGGAATGAAGCTTTTCTGAAGGCACTTTCCGAAGAAAAAATTCCCTTCAGCGTTGGTTCGAGTAAAGGTTTCTATTCGCAACCCATTATTCTCGATGCATTAGCGTTGTTGCGGGCGCTGTATTTTCCCTTTCACTCCCTAGCAGTATTTGCCGTGCTACGCTCGCCTTTTGTTGCTGCGGATGACCAATGGATTTATGAACGAGTGCAGGAGACCAAGCTAGGAGACTTGTTCTCCCTCGTTGAGGAAAAGTGTGAAACACTAAAACAACTACGAAAAAAACTTCCTTTTCAAACGTTGCGACAAACTTTGCGAGCGGCTTTCGATATCTATCCATATACCCAGCAAGAAGCCTTTCAGTTGGAGAAGTTTTTTGCTGTAATAGGTGCCTTGGAAGAGCAAGGATTTCCGAAACTGGAAATTATCGAACGGGTTTCTAGTTGGGCCGGATGGGCCGAAGAAGCGGAATCTGATGACGATTCGACTATGCCAGAACCCAGCACTCGCGGCGCGGTTTCCATTATGTCGATTCATAGCTCCAAAGGCTTGGAATTTGACCTGACGGTGCTGCCCGATCTAACCAATACTGTACGCGGGACACCTTTGCCGCTGCGAGGAATTCCCGGCAAAGGTTTGGCTTTGCGAATCGGCGAGTCGGAGAATCCAGATTTCGAAGAATTAAAAGAGTTAGAAAAGAAAATGGAAATCGCGGAGGCAAAGCGATTGTTCTACGTCGCATTCACCCGTGCCAAAGAGGAGAATATTTTCGTCCGCCCAAGAAGCGAAGGGAAGTTAAACGACCGTTGGTCAGATTATTTAAAACAGGCAAAAGTCACTAGCGTGGGCGAAAAGAAGTGGGAGTTAATTAAAGAAAAGGTGGAGAAAAAGTTACCAATCGCCAAGATTTCTGTGCAAGAAATTCGGCCGGCATTTTCCACCAGTATATCGGAAATAGCGGCCAATCAGTTTTGCGGCGAATTTCACCGGAGAAAATTCGTGGCACGCTGGGACGACCTTGTGGTGAATCTTATGCCTAAGCCCGTTGCCCATTTGAAAAAGCCTAAAAGTCGAACGATTGTTCCATCTCGGGCTGCACAGCTACTGAAAAAACTGCACTTAGAGAATAAAGAACGAGGCATTGCTCTCCACCGGGTTTTAGAAAGAGTTGGTTTAGAAAAAGAGGATCGGGCTTTGTGGCTGCGGGAATCGTATGTTAACCAAGGTGCACCCTCCGCGGATCCTCATCTTGAAGAACTTATCGAGGAAGATTTGCGGCTCCTCGACAATTTTCTCTCTTCGCCTGCAGGCCAGGAGTTTTTTGATCCGCGATTGCAGAGTTTTCCCGAGCTGAGTTTTCGCTGGAAGCACGGTGAGATTGCTCTTTTCGGCACCATCGATCGGTTAGTCCGAAAAAGTGAAACGGAGTGGGTGGTCGTAGATTATAAATCTTCTATTCTGGAAGACAGTCTGGAGCGCTACCGTTTTCAGGTGGAGAGTTATATGTGTGCGATTCGCGCACACGCAATCGGGTTAGGAGTGCGTGAGCCTAGTATTACCGGTTTTCTAGTAGATCTTTCGAACTCCAGTGTGGTGGAGATTTCCTTTGATCCCGCCCAAGCCCTGAAAAATCTAGAGCTAGAAATGATTCGTGTGGCGGAAAATTATCGCCTACAGGAAAACGTCTTTAATTTACACGGTCGCGGAATACGTGCCGAAGAGCATTGTTTTTCTTGTCCATATTCATTGCATTGTGATCTTGGATCGAAATTTGTGTTAGCATTTCAATAGCTAGCTGTTTTTTGGCTCACGGCAAAAAACCACCATGGATGGGGGAGCATATGTTGTTACGGGTTCTACTGTTATCGATCGCTCTTTTTGGGATCACAAATTCTGTTTATGCAAATCAGCCACCGCAAGAAGTGGAAGATGAGTATGATTTCTCGTGGTTAGATCCCGAGAAAAAAATCTATGTGGTGCAAAATCGAAAGTATACCAAGAAAAATCGTCTAGAATTAGCGCTGTCCGGCGGTATTGGGATCGGTGAGCCCTACCGAACCAGACGCACTCTACTTCCTCGCGCGATGTACTACATCAATGAAAGTTGGGGCGTTTCGGGTTTTATGCTCTTCAACCAAAATGAAGAA
>CAYZLH010000064.1:7464-9584 GCA_964478795.1 uncultured Bdellovibrionales bacterium
TAGCGGCGCTGCGTTTAGTGTCGGGAAGAATCCCCGCAGTCCGAGATATTCAAAACTATAGTGGTGGTTCCGTGATGTGGATTCCTTTCTATGGAAAGATCAATATGTTCAACAAGATCTTCTACCTAGATTGGCATTTAGAGGCGGGAGTGGGTGGCGCGGCCTCGGAGATCGACTTAAATACCACTTTTGGTAATCCTGCGAACTTAAGCGAGACCAATTACTTCTCTTTCCATTGGGGAACTGGGCAAAAGTTTTTCATCACGAGAAATTGGGCCGCCCGTTTAGACTATTTAGCAATTTTCTACAAAGCTCCTACGGGGGTAGATGGTTCCATCACTTCGGGGCCTGGAGCCGTAGAAGAAACTTATGATAACCACTTTGTTACTTTGGGTGTGAGCTATACGTTCTAATCAGACCACGGAGGGTCGCGTGAGACGAACTACATCATTGATTCTAACGGGTATGTTAATTTCCGCTGCGAGTTTCGCTGCGGAATTTACCCCTGATTCTTATATGCGCGAGGGAATGAAGTACGAAAAGCGTTCCCAATATTTTCAAGCTGCCCGTTACTACTTTCAGGCCCTACAAAAATCTAGATCTGAACAACAAAAGGCTAATGCCTATGCGCATATCAGTAACGCGTTGATTGCCCAGGGATTGCCCCAAGCGGCTTCCTATTTTTACCTAAAAGCAATTTCCAATGGTGATGATCGGGCCATTCGTTTGGCGCTCTTAGGCACACAATCCCTTGTCGATAACTTGGGAAGCATTCTCTTTAAAAAGTATGCGATGAAGTACACAAAGGAAGATCAGTATCCTCCGGCACAGCGAGACTATTTCCTCTATTTTATTGCCCAAGATCATTTGCAGGGTGCCCGACCAAATGATGTGGTTCGCGTAGTTAATGATATGAACTCGACCTTTCCAAACTTTCCTTCGGCACTATTCCTCCGCGGTACTGCTCATCTTATGTTGGGTAATATTGATATGGGGATTGCCGACTTCCGCAATTGCGTACGCACGGCAGAAGATCGACGCTATACCAGATTCTCCACTCGCAACGAAACTCGTGAATTGAAGAATCGTTGCATTGCGGGTGTGGCACGCGGATATTACCAAGCTAAAAATTATATAGAAGCGGAAAGCTGGTATGACCAAGTTGAGATCCAAAGCTTTGTTTGGCCACAGGTGCTCTACGAACGTGCTTGGACAGCGATTGCTCGCGGTGATTATAACCGTGCCCTCGGTCGACTAGTAACCTACAAGGCCCCGGGCTTGTCATGGTTCCACGATTCTGAGGTGGAGATGCTGCGAGCGATTAGCTATCTCCAACTTTGTATTTATGACGATGTGGAGAAAGAGAGTGCCGCATTCATGCAAAAGTATGGTCGCGTGGGCACCCAATTGAAGGGAATGCTGGATGATGGTGCTAGTGGGTCCACATCGGGATTGGTACGCCTATTTCAGCGTGGAATGGAAGCGATGAATAACAAGATTCACAGTGAAGATCCTGTGCATCAGGTGATGAACCGGTTCGTTCGTTCTCCCTATTTTGTTCAGTTGGCGAAAACCGCGGAAAAAGTTCGTCGTGAGCAACTTTATCTTAATGGAATCGGCGAGGCTGGCCGTCGTGGACTGGGTGGATTCCTTCGCGATGTACTCGAATGGCGCTGGCAGACGGCTCAAGAAGCCGGTGGGATTTTCGTGCGAGAGCGACTATCGACGGAGTATAAGGCGTTACTCTCCAACGTAGCTACAGTAGATATCGTGAAGCTCGAAATGCTTCGGCGCTCCCGTTCGCAGGTGGAGATGCTTTCCTCTAACTTAAATGCTGGGCAAGACATTTGGGGCACGAAAAAGAAGGGCTCCCTGGGACGCCCGCCCATCAAAAACTGGCAATATTTTTATGACTTCAACGGCGAGTTTTGGGCCGATGAACTTGGCGAGTATACCTTTGCGTTGAGACCGGAGTGCTATTGATGAATCGAAATACACTTCTCTTTTTGCTCTTTCTGTCTGCCTCGGGAGTTTCTCCGCAGGAAGCATTGGCCTATTCGAATTCGGAGTTTGCTCAAGTAATTACTCCGCAAGAAGCGCGAATCGATCAGTTTCGTACG
>CAYZLH010000065.1:0-2082 GCA_964478795.1 uncultured Bdellovibrionales bacterium
AAAACTCCCTTAGACATTCGCGATTTTGATCTGCAAGTAACCACCAATGGTCGAATGGGTCCTGCCACAGCAGAAAAAATAAAAACTGAGCTAATGGATCTCTCCTTCCACCACCCGGCGCTGGCTAGCCCCACTATTGACCCGGCGAAAGAAATCTTTTTAAGCGATGGCAAGCGGGATTTAGATATTTCCTATTTCTCCAGCGAAGAGGCCCTGAATCGCCGCGGGATCTATACTGTTGATACATTCAAAATTTCCCTCCAGAGACCCTTGAAAGAGACATTATCGTTAGTCAGAAAAGAGGGTTATCAATCTGCTCTAGAAAAAGGTCTTTTGCGTGACCCATTCCAGGGGTATCCCCATTGGATTTCCAGCCAAGTTATCCCTTTACCCACCGCGGAGACCATCACATTCCCTACACTTACCGTTCGGACCGCACGCACCATGACCGCCATGGGGGTAACAGAAATTCCTATCGAAGCGAAAAAGTGGATAGAACAAACCAAACAACAACCTTACAGCTTCCAAAGGAAATCCTGGGCGAAGTCTTTTCTCCGTCTGTTAACGAGCCCGAACCCTGCTGCTGCCGTAAAGCTTTTGGCAGAAATGGACGGACTCAGAAACTGGTCGCCCGATCTTCAAGAGAAATTGAGCCGGCTTTCAGAGGAGGAGATCAGAAAAATATTTGCGATACCCAATGGTACTTTGGATCCAGCATTAATGCGCTACAAAGCACTCGTCGATTTGGCCGCAAAGGGAGAACAACTCCTACTTTTCCGCGACATCGTGAAAGTTGCGCCGACAGTTTCGCACGAGTGGATGAAAGATGTGCAATGGAACCCGCAAAGCACAGGGGCTGATTCGTGCGCAAAATCATTTTCCTTGGTGTCTCCATGACCGTTTTTGCTCAAGATTCAGCAAATGCGAAATTCTTGGTGCTCATTGCCCCATCTCGCCATCTTAAGATTTTTTCAGTTCGCGGCTGATAAAGACTAATCGTCGACACACCGTTACTGCGCAGCCAATGCAGATAAGCAGATAAGCATTCCGCACCACCGACCAAGCAGAAATTGTTTCTGGAAGAATTGGCAGCAAGATGAGCACTAAGCACAAGAAAGCCATTCGATGCTGTTTGGCCATTGGCCCACCGAAATAGTGCTTCGTTCTGGCCGAAGCGCCCAACACTCTCGTATAAGCCGTAAATATCGCAAAAAAGCAGACGGCCCACCCAATTGCCCAAGCACCGGCTTCGGCACGAAATGGAATCACGATGCCCAGTAAAATCACTGAGTCCGCGAGCCGATCTGGAAATTCATTATAGATTTCTCCTACTGGGCTTTTCTTGCCGCCTTCAATCGCCACCATTCCATCCAACAAGTTACAAAAGAGTCTCAGCTGAATCCCCAGAATGGCCAAAAGCGAAGCCGCCCAACTTCCGAGCGGGTAAACCAACATCGCCAAAGGCACAATCGCACTCATGAGCACGCTAGCTGTAGATATTTGGTTTGGGCTAATATTAGTACGGGCCAGAAACGCAGCAATCTTCTGAAACATTCCCACAGATCTAGCCTTAATCGGACGGCGATTCTCTTCGCTCATATTCAACCTCTCACTCGGGTGGCAATTAACGTGAGCCCCGCTAATATTAACGCTAGACCCACTAACATCCATTGATTCAACGGCTCCCTCTCAAAATAGTAACCGATTAAGGCGCCCCAGATGAACGTTGTTGCATAAAAGGGATAAACGACTGAAATTTTTCCGCCCAATCGATAAGCGAACACAAATAGGGCCATCACTCCGATAAAAAGCACCACGCCAATGAAGATCGACACCAGTTCAGATTTTTGTGCACCGATCTTATAAAAATACTGACCCAAGGCCCCGAAGAGGGCCGCCACCAAATTGAGAAAAATCGGCCACTTTTGCTCTAACATCTGCCCATACCTCAAGTTAAATGCAGAAAAATATACATCAGGCTATAAAGTGTCGGCGCTGTGAAAATGATACTATCTAGTCGATCCAACACTCCCCCATGCCCCGGAATCAAATCGCTAAAATCTTTTACTCCGTACGTCCGCT
>CAYZLH010000065.1:2092-9559 GCA_964478795.1 uncultured Bdellovibrionales bacterium
AGAACATTAAGTCACCAGAAATCCCACTAATGGAAATGCACGCGCCAAGAATCAAGGACTGTACTCCGCTTGTTTGCAAAAGAAACGGAGCCAACAGATAAGAAAGAAGTGTTGTACAAATAATTCCACCAATAAATCCAGCCAACGTCTTATTTGGACTGATTTCTGCGACTAATTTTGTTTTTCCAAAAAGCTTCCCGTTTAAAAATTGAAAAACATCGTTCATCTCTGTTGTAAAAAACAGAAAGAGAAAGGCACTGAGCACATCAATTTTTCGCGTCGCCGTATCGTTGTCGTTTAAAAATAATAGGCCCGGCACAAAGCTAAGAAAATAAACACAAAGCATAAGGCCCGATTGGGCAGACCAAAGATTGGCGATTAAACCCTGAATTTTTCGTCGAGAAAGGAAGAAGAATGGCAAATAGATGAATGAAAATAATGGAACAATAAAAAGAAAAAAGTTTTTCCACCCAAGTAGTAAAAATGAATAGTGCACTAAAGTGAGCAAGCTCATGCCCACAAGCTCTGGAGTTCGCACAAACTCTAACTGTTGCACCCCCAGATACTCTCTAAGTGAAAGCAAGCTGGCGATAAGAAATAATAAAATCAATCCGCGCTCTCCCAAAAGTAGAGAAAACGCTATCAATCCTCCGATAATCCACCAGCCACCAATTATTTTTAAAACTTTTCCATGCGTGGCATTCGTCGGCTGCATAAGCTTTAAGATTGTAGTAGCGACCGTGGCCAACAATAGAAAGGCAAACCCGGCCAACACAGGCATCTTCACTGAATCAGCATGAAACAATTCCATCTATCTAGGGTAACCACGAAGAGGTGAAGCTTCCTACCTGTGGAAAGGTAGGTTAAGAAAAATTTCGCAACTATACCCAAGTTTGTTTTAGTCGCCGCCAACTCCAAAAGGTAGCGCCCACAACCAGCACAAAGAAAATACCAGCTCGTAGTTTTGGCGTGCCCCTAGAGAGAAATTCTCGCCAATAGTATTCCCACAGCGGCTCTATCGGCGCCAAAATAGTGCCGCCATACATTAGGCCCCGAAAGAGAACAGCAACAATCACTGTCGCCCACAGTAACCAGCGTATTTTTGAAGGAAGAAGATTAATGGTCAGAGCACCCAGCAAAGCAAAACATGGCAGGATACCCGATAAATAGCGTGGACCTGCGGTGGCTCCCCCGTGCCAGCCATTGAACGAAGCGTTCATAAAAATTAATCCAGCAATCCCAAGCACACAAAAAGCCCAAATTGATATCAGTTCTTTTTTTGGACTATCTTGGAAGAATACGTAAATCGATAATGGTGCAACAAAAAATATCCACGGTTGCTGCACGATCAATCCCCTACTGCTACCAAAAAGCAACTCCCACACCCATGGACCATGTGGTAACGCGAACATTCCCCAAAACTTTTCGGCACTGGCCTCCAAGAATACTGGGTTCTGAAATTTGCTAGCCACCACAAAAGGGGAACCAAAGATTAGTCCATGATAGAGGCTCCAGGCGATGGCACCGGGCATTGCCAAAAGTACAAACTGCAGCAGGTCTTCCTTTTTTGGGCGAGCAATGATGAGCGCCACCAATAATGCCGGAATCTGAAAAACAAACGCGTAATCGGACAGCAATGAAAGCGAAAAGAAAAAACCAGACCAGCCAAACTTCCGACGATACAAAAGAAAGAGTCCGCTCAGCTGCAAAACCGCTGAAAGACCGTGCCCAAAATACGAGTTCATAAAAATCACGGCCGTGTTTCCAAACAGAGCGGCAAAAAGGAAAAAGAAGACCGCTTCGGCCGAGACCCACGATTGCATCATCCAGGCACCAATTAGTAGAGCTAAAATTGCGAAGGGAAGTGTCTGTAGAAAGAAACTCACAACTGTATTTTGAAAATACTCTGGCTGAGGCCTTACTCCATCTGGCGGAGTTTTTTCAAAAGGCCTATGCACCTCATCGGCCAGATAAAAAACTGGCAGTCCGAGTAAAATGGTGCCGGGAGCTTTATTCGAATAGTACTTTCCATTGGGGGCCAATGCCCAATCATCGGTAGATTTCAAGTAAGGATCGATCGAAAAAGTTTCAGACTCCACGACAGCACGCATGCTAAGTAATCGCGAAGCCGCATTTTGACCGCCATCTTGAGTCACAATGAAGTGCAATAAAATAAATACTATCGCAAGTGGTGCAAATGGGTTTCTCCACGTATTTCTGAGAAAAGTATTCATTCTATTTACGAAAATGCCTCCACCCGTCCGAATCATCCACTAAACGAAAACCATTCTCCAATAGAAGTCTGCTAATTTCTTCGGGAGATTGCTGAACAGTACTCTGCTCCAAACCAGAAAAAAAGACAGCATCGCCTCTTTCCAGCTTCGTGAGCTGTTCTAGTCCATCGATTCGACGCCAGCGGGAATTGTAGGGAAGAAATGGTAGAAGCCCGCTCTGCACCCAAACTTCTTCACTTTTAATTTCTTGGATCTTTGGGCCCACCAGCAGAACGTTATTAAGAAACGGAAGCGGCGCCGGAAAGCGCAAATAGCTTCCACCCACAAATGCGCTAAACAGCAAGGCCACACAGAGCCACTGAGTCTTCTTGCGTGACTTTTCTAGAAATCGACAAGAAGCGTAGAAAAACAAAGGCACTAGAATGATCCCATAATATAACCCAAAGCCACTCTGTACTCCCGAGGCCGTCGACGATACAGCCACCGGCGCGAGTGCCAATAAACCCATAGGATGAAATGCTGGCATAAACGCCCAAGGAAGAAGGTTCTTATAAAGAGCTTTATTGCCAATAATGTCGGCAATTACCCAATGTGGATGCGAAATCATTTGCCAGAGAACCTCCGAAAAGGAGTTTCCATATCTGGCCCACATGGTGAAGTAGTAAGGAACTTCCGCTGAAGTGGGCTGATGCATGGGCATGACTACCTTTAAGGCAATCACAGTATACACCAAAGAAAGAACAGCTAAGGGCGCCAATATCCATCTCCGCTCGCGAACAAAAACGGCAAGACAAAGCGCAGCCCAGAACAAATAGATGCCAGCATCCTCTTTGATGGAAAATATTAATCCAGCACCCAGGAATAACTGCCATACCGAACCACGCAGGCCACAAAAAAAGATGGCCCAGGCCAAAGGGAAGAAACTTTCTTGATGAATGTCGAATTGCAATGTGGACGCAACTGATCCGCTGAAAAAATAGACAAGTGCGAGAAGACTTGCGGAAGCGGGATCAACATACTGCCTAGCCAAGCGGTGCAAGAGCGGAATGGCGATGGCCAAACTTACAGCATGGACAATTAGCGACGTGACCGGTGAATCAACCAGCCACCGAAAAAAAACATGCACGAAGAGAATGGGCGAGAAATGATTGCCAAAAAAATTCAAAAAAGATGCATTGTTTGGAACAATTGGAATTTCCATCAGCCTTCCTTGGCTCGTGCTCCAAATGGCATAATCCAAATGGGAAAAGTCGACCCCAGAAATCTGTCCAGCCCGCAATTGCAGTATTTTAATTAACGCAAACATCGCGCCGGCGATGCCCATTAATATCCACGGAAATGTCGTCGACACCACTGCCGCCTCCAGGTCCTTTCTGCGCCAAAATGATCGACGATATCCACCGTAAGCCAAATAAAAAAACGTCAAGACTAAGAGTGGATAACGGATGTTATCAATCATCGCTTCACCCAAGGGTTACGATCAGAGAAGTAAATAGTAGAAATCACCTCGGCGGAATCGCGATAAAGAAAACAATGGGGATCCGCTGACTTAACCGCCTCAAATTCTCGGCGAATGCGAACCTGTGGCGCCGGTGAATCAGGATGCGGCGCTAGCACAACTCGACCTTCTGTTAGAAAAGAGAATAGATGGGTGGTCCAATAATCACCCCAGCAAAATTTAAAATCCTCAGCCGCCAATAATTGAGTAACACTTTCAAGCTGGATCTTTCGTTTTGTCGTTTGGGTACCATATTCCAGAAGTTGGTTTCGCGAATTCCAAGAAGAATATCCTAGGACCAGCAAAAAAAGGCCCATCATGAGCCAGCGAAAAATAGAATTCTTTTGGGAAACCACGAAATAGCTAAAAACCAAGACGGTAGCCAAGTAGGTCGGATAGAGATAGCGAATCGGCGCGCCCTCGGCACGGTCAGAAAGAAATACGTAGCCAATATTCGTGATGACAACTAACAATAGAAAGTGGAAAACTCTGTTTTTTTGAAAAAACTCACGCGAATGCGTGAATAGAAGAACGGCAAAAAATACTACTCCACCGACAACTAGGTATAATTGTCCAGAAAACAAAAGCTCGAACAAGGAGCGGATAAGTGCAAAAAACTGCGCCCCCCATTGAGCAAGCGGCAAGATTCCAAGTCCGACTCCGTAGCTTTTTTCGTAGAGACCCAGAATCCGCCCGAGCCATGAAGGCGCAAAGCCAACTGCGAATCCCCCCATGAAAAAGAGAAGGCCCCTACACTCATGCCATTTGAGCAAGCCCCCACGAAAGACTCGAAATCCCTTCCACCCTAGATGCACCAAGGCCACCACAAGAAAAACATCTCTGGTCAGGGAAAGTCCATTCGGTAACTTGAAGCGAATCGGCGAGCTTAGTTGAATTCCTCCGGCCAGGGCCACGAGAATGCCTATTACACCGAACACAAATCCCACGGTGTACAATCTCTTTAATTTCCTCTCCGGACTAAGAAAAAATTTCCATGGGTCTTTCTGCCATGCTTTTTGCGGATAAAAAGTTAACGCAAAGAAAAGGGGAACCAAAAAGAAAACCACTCCTTGATTAATCCACCACGCCACCCCACTAATCAGGCCAATCCACAGCCACGGCATCTTTTTCTCGATGCCGATTTGCCATAAGGAAAAGAGCATTCCCGCAAACACTAAAGGCTGAGGTGACATCTCTTGCAATACGCTCACGCGTAAAACATGCTGGCTGCCAAAGGCACAGGCCCACAAAAACACATGGGCCCACAGGATTTTTTCTCGCCGAAGCGCGAGAAACCAAACCACTCCGACCGAAAACCACCACGATAAACTGTTTATTCTCAGCACGAGAGGAGAAATATAGTTTGCGCCATCGACAATTTTCGAAAGTAAGGCAGCCGTCAACCACTCCGCGCCGCCCATATAATTTTGACCATAAAAATAGATGGGGAAGTTACCTTGTTTCGTATGTTCAGCCATCACGCCAACCAAGGCGAAGTCCGATTGAAAATCCATCCACCACAGGGGAACAAGGGGCAAACGAAAGAAGAGGAAGGCAACGAGCGCCAAGAAAAACGAAATCGGCTCCCACCAGCGCACATTATTCATCATCGGTGCTCCACTAACTGCAAGCGCGCACCATCGCCGTATTCAGCGAAAAGGTAGCTTCCCGACATGGGAATTTTAGAAATCTCTTTAGACTTTCCCTGGCATGCAGGCAGCTTCAGCAAAAAGTAATTTGCTACATGGGTCTGAACTCTCACCTGCGAAAGATCGAGGCGAACAAGATTTTCCTCACGAATGCATACTTCTTTAAAAAATCGCTCTTGCTCTTGATAGGTTGTGCCGTAGTAATCGCCTCTAGTGCCAGCCCGTTGGTCTAGAAAACTTACAAAGGAAAATATATAGACAAAATTACCGATCACCAATGCCAGCAAAAGTTTTCCAATCCAACGGTGCTGCCAAAAGTTCCCAAGAAAAAGAAATGGAACCCACCAAAGGGGAAGGAAGTAATGCGGATAAGTGGCCAAATTTAGCATTTGTAAAAGGAAAATATGCGTGGGCACGAGAATCCAACCCAACAACAAAAGTGACGAAACATTTTCTCGTCGCCACAGACTTCGAGCCACTGCCGCCCAACTTAACCAAAAGAAAAATTTTCCCATCCAGCCAAAGATGTCGAAATAAAAGAAACGCTCTAGCCAGCCAGGCAAAAAGGCGAAGAAAACCCCCTCCTCTGGCTCTAGGAAGCCCTTCATCTGCCAAGGACTCAAATGCATGGGAGTTTTCAAGATGCTCCACCAGAGTTGTCGCCCGTTTCCCCACAAGGGATTCTTATCGTGATGAGCCGAAAGGTGATTGTGGTTGAGAAATTCCAGGATGCCTATGGCATAGGGAAAAAGTAATACACAAAATATCAACACGGCAGGAATAAGATAAAATCCGATCTTACGCCAATTCTGAGTTCTGTATAAATCAATTCCCAATAAGAGAATGAACGCGATCAATAGAGAGCTCGACATCAAATGTGTGCCCAGGCAAATTCCCAAGCCCAATCCTGCAATCAATCCAGCCTGTATCCACTGCAAAGATTTGGTGCCAGATTCATATGCGACCAGCGAGAATGCCACGAGCACAGACCCGGGAATTAGTAACAAAACTTCCCATGGCATTTGTGAATAAAGAAACAGATAGGGAGAACTTACCAACAGAAGGCCGACAAAAAGTGCAGAAGTAAATCCGTAAAGAAAAACTGCCAGTAAAAACGCGAGAACTGTCGACCCCAAAAAGACGAGTCCATGCACCTGGTGAAAGAAAAAGGGCGATGCCGAAACACCTCTGGCGATCTGAAAAAACCAGTGAGGAATTGGGCCGTAAGGAATGGGTTGGCTGCCAACGGGTCCCACCTTTGGCCATGTCTGATTCTGATAACTTTTTTCTACTTCAACCAGGAGGCGAGGTTCGTCGTTGAGAAATGGCGCATTCGGCAAATGTAGGATTCGCCAAATCAGCAGCGCGCAAAAAAATGCCGCCGCGAGTACCCATAAATTCCTCTGGAATGTCAGTGGCATGCAGGCTCATCATGCCCGACAGAAAGGCTTTCGTCATCTCCCGAAATTTGCCCACAACGCGAGGCGCAA
Organism: uncultured Bdellovibrionales bacterium; assembly: GCA_964478795.1. Classification (GTDB taxonomy): domain Bacteria; phylum Bdellovibrionota; class UBA1018; order CAIPTA01; family CAIPTA01; genus JAKFYM01. Next base: position 8,964 of record CAYZLH010000065.1, read on the forward strand.
TTTGCCACCAAAAATTTCCCTGCCGAATCGGGAATTGCGCTTGCTGCGCGCCCTTTCACTGGGATATTCCTCCTATTGGTGGCCTGGCTCCATGCAGACTCCCGGGGCTAACCCCGCCAGGACCGGAAGGTAGCAACGGTAACCCATTGGTGGTTGTGACGTGGTACCGCCGGGCCGCCGCTTTTTAATTTTATGTCATATATTGTATTAGCTAGAAAATATCGTCCGCAGCAATTTAGTGAGCTAGTTGGCCAGCAACATGTAGCCACAACGCTACTCAATGCCTTCCGTCTAAAAAAACTAGGGCAGGCTTATCTATTCACCGGTACTAGAGGCGTGGGGAAAACATCTGTAGCAAGAATTCTTGCAAAAGCTCTTCGCTGCGAATATCCCGAGCACCAAGAAGATAAGAAAAAATATGGGCTTTGCTGCGATAAATGCGCAAGCTGTTTAGAGATAAACCAAGGCTCTTCTATTGATGTTCTTGAAATAGATGGAGCATCTAATAATGGCGTAGAGAATGTTCGTGAAATACGAGAGCAAGTAAAATTCCTTCCTTCTCGCGGAAAAATGAAAGTCTATATCATTGATGAAGT
>CAYZLH010000066.1:0-8557 GCA_964478795.1 uncultured Bdellovibrionales bacterium
CCGTTCTCGCCGACGGGGCCGTGCCGCTTTGGAACTACTCTTCTTTAGGTGGAATGCCCTTTTGGGCAGAAAACGTTAATTCGCCCTTACATCCATTTAACGTACTCTTCCTAATATTTCCATTGGCTAAGGCGCCACTCGTAATGAGTTGGTTTATCTACTTACATTATCCGATTTTACTTCTAGGCGCGTATTTTCTCTTACGAGTATTTCGTTGGCAAAAAATCGAGGCATTCCTTTTTGCGTCGCTCTTGGCAATCTCTGGCACCCAAGTGAGTGCGCACAATCTTTGCCACTCTTTATTTAGTTTCGTGGCTGTGCCGTGGTTTTTTGGATTTTGGATTTCTTATCTCAGGGGCCGACAGAGAGTTTTTTTATTAGCCGCCGCCATGGCAATCGCCTGGCCAATCTACGCCGGCGATCCACAGTTTTCTTATTTCCTCGCTATTGGCGCCGCAACTTTAATTTTCCTTCCAATTTGCTCTGGCAAAATTCGTGATCTATTTGCACTCGCAATTTTGGCGATCTTGTATTCGGGGGCACAGCTCTTTCCACTCATAGAAATGATCGGCCTATCGAATCGTGGGGAAAGCTCACTTTCTCGCTCTGAATTGCTCTATTTTTCTTTTCATCCCATTCGGCTTGTCGAAACTGTTTTTCCGCAATTCTTTGGAAATCATATCGGTGACTGGGCCTTCTGGGGACAAACCTATGTAAATTTCCCCTTCCCCTCGCCTTTTATCTTTTCCACTCATCCTGGGGCATTGATCCTTATTTTTGGTTTTCTCGGCCTGATTTTTGCTTTTCCGAAAACCATTCGCGAAATTATTTCGCCCCCAAGCCTCTTATTTTTTGCCTTTCTCCTCTTTCTTTTTTTAAGCTTCGGCTCGTATTCGCCACTGCCTATATACGAATTCTTTATTGATGTGATTCCTCTTTTTCAAAGTTTTCGTTACCCAGAACGCTTATTGTTTTGGGTCTTCTTTCTATTTTGGGCGTTGGCGTGTTGGGGCTATCAATTTACAATGATTCGTCTGGCGAAGTCCCAAATGCCCGGACGAGTAATTTTCGTCGGTCTTTTTTGCTACCTAGCCTTAGTGGCACTATTATTTTATCTCAATTGGGCTCCACAGATTTCTGTGACTACGCTACTAGCGCTTCACGTTTTCATCCTCACAATTGGCGCGATCTTTTTCCTACGGCGAAATTCCAATTGGGTCTGGGCCTTAATCTTTCTGGGGATGATCGAGGGATTTTTTATTCAGAGCAATCTCAGTTGGGATTCTTCAATATATGTAACGGATAGCAAGCGCTACACTAAAATGAATGACATTTTAACGGATCTAAATGCGCGAACCGACGAATTAAGCGCTGGAGGAGCTCGCCGTTTTTCATCCATGGAATCTCGACCAATACGGGTAAATCCGGCGGCGCTAACTCATTCCAACTTATCAAATTTTTCGGCGTATGAGTCGGCGAATCCTAATATTCCTAGCTATTACGGAATGGACGACATTGGTGGATACTTTGCCTTGTCACCGAAAAAATTCGAGACTTTTTTGACCAGCGTGATTGGCGATAACCAAGACACTTCCCGCATTCAACAGTTTTTCGATCTCACCAGCACGTATTACCGAATTTACCGCGGTGATGATGAAAACTTAGTTTTAGAAAAACGTAAATCTGCTACGCCATATATTTTTATGCCGGGAAAGGTTTGGGGAATTCCCAATCACGAAGACATTCTTTCAAAGGTACTCCAAATCCGACCAAGTTTAGAGACGGTCGTTAGTCCGCTCGATTCGGACATTTCACAACCAGAGGGAGCGAGAATTTCAGGACTTGTTCGAACGGGATCCTCGGTAACTTTTCAAGTGCAGTCGACGAATCCGAATCCTTGGGTTGTTTGGAACGAGGGCCTTCATTCTTCCTGGCGGGCGGCTGCCAACGGGCAAAATTTGGAGGTGAAGGAAGCAAACGGTTTTTCAATGGCGATACATCTGCCAAAACCTACCGAATCTGCCGACGGAGTCTATAGCTGGAAGGTAGAATTTCGATTTATCAGCGTTTGGATTCGCCTGGGAATTTGTGCCACAATACTATTTTTTATAATCGCGGTATTTTCGATGTCGTCCCATAAAATTTGCAAATCTCTTCACTGGAAAGATGAATCCCTATAGTCCCACTTAAGAGAAAGTTTATTTAGAGCTCAACATACACGAGACTTGCGCGAGCGCCCTAACTCCAAAAATATCTGGATAGCTGCACGTAATAGGGAATTCCCAACAAGACGTTCATGGGAAAGGTCAAGGCGAGCGGAAGCGAAGTGTAGAGTGCCGCGGAAGCCTCAGGGATCGAAATACGAATCGCCGCTGGAGCGGCGATATACGATGCACTACCCACCAAACAAGTCAGTAACACAGCGTTACCTTGCTCCATGCCCAACGCCCAAGCTGAAATTAGCGCCAGCGTGCCAAAACATAGGGGAAAAATACAGGCATAAACAAAGGAGCGAATTTTTTCATTCCAAACGAAGCGAAATTCATTGGCGGCCGCTGCACCAAGATCGAGCAAATAGAAAGCCAAAATTCCCTTAAACGCATCGACGAAAAACGGCTTAATGGCCACCTGGTTTTTTTCGTCAATCACTGCACCAATCAAGAAACCGCCAGCGAGCAACAAAATGGATTTGTGCATGAAGGCTGCCTTGCCAATAGACTTCCAGCTCATTTTTTCCGGATTCTTGGCCATCTGGTAGAGTAAAATTGCTAGCGCGATTCCAGGCATTTCCATGATCGCCATCACGGCCACCATAAATCCACCAAAAGCTATTCCTTGCGAATCTAAAATAGTGGTGGAGACAATGAATGTGACTGCGCTCACCGAGCCGTAGCTGGCCGCCAAGGCCGCTGCATTCGCTAACTGAAAAGATTTTTTTGCCAAATGGAAAAATACAAATGGGATAACCAGGCACGAAACCACTCCAATAAAGATGGCCGTGCCCATGCCGGCTAAATTATCGGCCTTGGCTACGGTGAGTCCGCCCTTAAAGCCGATAGTGAGTAGTAAATAAATAGAAAGAAACTGGGTGACCGATTCAGGCAAGCGCGGGGGGACTTTGACAAATCCCCCGGCCAAACCGAGAAAGAAAAATAATACAATTAAATCTAGGTTGGCAAAGTGGTCCACGGGTTTCCCTTACTTCGGCAATCCTAGCATTCCCCAACGCCACCCGGGCGCCGGCCTTTAGATTCTTCCTAAAGTGCGACTCGAAATTTTCGTTCTCGCGTTCTCTCAGATACCCTATTTTTGTCGCCCGTGCGATTTAAAACTTCGAGTAAGTGCTCCCTCACGTCAGCCAAAGCCCGATATAAGCTAGGAGAGGTTTTGCAGAGCAATATGGTCTTAAATGATTGCCCCTGAATCAGCACCTTTACACCAAAGGAATCAGGGCCTGGTTGATGGGGGGAATTGTCCATGAATAACGTGACCGTGATCTTGTGATCTTTCAATTTTGGAAACTTCTCGACCATATCCCCAAGGCGTTCTTCCACGGCATCTTTGGCAATTTCCGACTTATCTAAATTTCTAAATACAATACGCATAACTACCTCCGATCCAAAAATTTTTGGTTATGATGGAAACTAAGAATTACTGGGCTGTGGATTTTTACGATCCCAACAAGCAGTTCGCAACGATTCGATATTTTTCGCGAGCGGCACCGTCAACAACTTGGTGGGTGAAATCAAGCTACCCACTGTATCGATGCATGCTTGGGTGGTAATCGGCTGCGCCGCTAGCGATTTTAACTGAGTCTCACCCTTCGCTATGTTTTCCTGCACTGAACCAGTGGAAACTGCGGCCGAAAATTTATCCACTAAAACGACAGTTCCCCAAATGGCGGCCCCACCGAGGAATAGTGTGCCCACCACTAAGAATACTGCTAGTAGCTTCAGGCGTTTTTTCCAACGATTTTTCTCCGCATAAGATAGGCGTTGATACTTTCGTTTGCCAAGCTGGTACATCTCGTATTTGTTCATCAGTATCTCCTAAAATTTTTTCTAGTATTTAGCTATATCGCAATCTGGTCTTGCCAGTCTTTGCCAGTCGACGAATATAGATCCAGATTTGCTCGCGGCGAACGCAGCTCGTTGATCAGAATCGAACAAGCCGCTTTCCCGTTCGGCATTTTTCCCGAAGGAAGCACTGTCACTACGCCGTGATTTTTCCAAACAATCTCGGCCAAATCATCCAACACATCATCTTCAGGGCCATCTTGGCGGGCACTGTAAGTGAAGCTGCCTTTGGATTTATCGATGCTTCCCCACACGTTCATTTTTTCATTTACGAAAAGATGTTTTACTCGCCCTTTCAACGCGAGCCCCACAATATCTTGGAGCACATCACTAGTTTTTCCACTTTGTTCCGCGGACCAATAGGATCGCAAAAGCGCTTCCTCTTTTTGTTCGAGAAAGGGCTCTAATACCTGAATCGCTGCGGAGTGCAGACGATTTGCATCAGCATATTCGTTTGGATCTAAAATCGGATCGTCCACGATCGCTTTGTACCCACTCACATTTTTGTAGGTTTCGATGAGCTCAAAGTCGCCGGCCAAAAGTAGTGGTACGCGGGAGCTCTGAATGGTTCGGTATACGGCTCGATCTAAGGCATTAAACACACCGTCGAGAGTGCGCAACTCCCGATAGGGCAAAACCTCGACTTCCTCAAAATAGCTCAACGAGCCTTGATACAAAATCGCCTCTTTTTCCTGAAGATGCAATAGTGAGAAGGGATGCTCTCGCTGCATCCACTTCAATAGCGGCTTCACATGAAAACTATCCGAAACTACGGCGAGAGGTTTGGTGGGAAACGGCAAGCGTGAAAATCCGGCAAACCCTTTAGTAACAAAAAGAGCCAGTGGATAGTTTTTCGGGTCGTGTCCCTGCCATTTCAAAAATCGATGAATCGGGCGAAGTAATAAATCCATTGTACGGGCATCATATTTCTTCAGCCCCAATTCCTCCGCCTTGCCAATCAACGAGGCCAAATCTCGCTCGGTGGAAGAGTATAGCGAGAGGCAGGGAAAATCTTCACTAGGAGTCAGGTTCAACACATGATACGGATTCACCTTTTTCATAACAGCTCCTTCTCATAGATGATAAAAATAGACCTAAAGAAGCCGCAGCAATAACTGCTTTTGGCTTCCATTGATTTTCTTTTCGGAGTTTTCTGAAATAGCGAAAATAGATAAAAACCGTTAGATGTATCTGTTTTAACAATACGAAATATTATTCCATGAATACGCGAACTTTTTCGTCTTCGCTATCCACATCGATGCTGAGATCTTGAAGTTGTTCAATCAACGCTTCAAGCTCATTCCCTCTGGCCTTGGTCAAATCTAGCTGAATGCCTTTTTCGCCGAGAGCATTAGTAACTTTCCCTTGCACATCTTCCGGCATAAGTGCCGCAAGTTTCACTCCGGCCCGCAAGAGCTGAAACGGCACGCGTACGTTTACGGTTTCTGGGCCTTTGTCTTTTTTGTTCGACTTCACTTCCACACGCAGAAACTTTGGCGTCTTCTTACCTTCAACGCCACTCCCTTTGCCAAATTCAACAGAAGAGCTTTCGCCCACTGCTGCGAGTAATTTTTCTGCATCAGCTACGGAAATTTTTCCAGCGGCTAACATCTCTAGTATTTTCGTTTTCTCGTTCATCTCATTCTCCCTTATTTAAAAAAAACGCGCACTGTAGATCCCGGGCTTTGCACGTTCACATCTAGCCCCCGTAAGGCACATAAACATTGATAAAAAAGCCAAATCGCACTTAGACCGCGTAGACCTTTCGTGCAGACGAAAAAAATCAGCACAAAGGGAAGCAGAAGAATTGCGATAGGCGCCAAGAGGATCCACAACAAAAAAAGCGGGATCCATAAATTGATCGAAGAATCGTCACGCACCAAAATTCTCGCCACTAAAGGAGGAATCATTGTTTCATCCTTTCGAGGGCCTCAGCGGCGCTGATTTCTCCGCGCTCTAATTGTTCTAAAATATCAGATTTACTCTGGGTGAAACTTTGGGTCATGAATCCCAACTGCTCATTGATTTTGGCCAACCGATTTTTCACGGTGGGATAGGAAATACCAAATAGCTGCTCCATCTCTTTGATGGATCCCTGGCAACGCAAAAAACCCATGACGAACACCTGATCGTCACCGCTGAGCTGGGCCAACTTGGGAAGGTCGAAGCTCCCCTCGAGAGCGATACCCGTTCTCTCTAAGCGAACCCGCTCGATCACGATTGCTTCGCCTTGCGTTAGTTTGGAAAGTTCTTGCCAGTCATGTTTCTTCATAAATTCACCTGTGAATGGGGTTTATAATTAATTTTCTTAATTTTCAAATTAATTTTCTTAATTTTTCAAACGGGGACATAAAAATCCCTTATAGTGCAGTGCATTATGTGGCTTTTTATAGGCCAAGCAGGCATAGAAGGGTGCCAGGCACATGAGAATCGCCTGCATTTTAACCTAGGGCCATCCACTCGACCCCAGTTGGCCGAACTCATCGTCGCGTATAGCTACGGTCAAATCGTGATTGAATATAGTCCCCGCCGGACCTAAAGTTTCGACCATGAACAACCTACTCCTCATAACTTCAATTCTTTTCGCGTGCGCCACACCCTCTGCGGAGGAAAAAACGCCGCCTTCGCTCACGCCGCGAACTCTTACAGCACAAGAGATAAAGCGGAATGAATTTGTAACCTTGAATAAACTACCCAATACCTATGCGGGATTTGCCAAGATTCTTCCTTCGCTAAAAGTGAAAAAAGAGGAAAAGGTGAAGAATATTCATGTGGAAAATTTGGTGGACACCATCATTTACGGCACCTTCAAGGGCGGCAGCGTGGATTTTTTCCGAGGCACAGAAGCTGCGGTGCCAGAATCGTTGATCCGCCTAAGGCTAAAACAAAAAGTGCCAGCCTTAAAACTTGAGCCCGCCGTTGGTAGTTCGCGCAAAGATTTGGAATCTGCGTTTGGCATAAAAACGCAAAAGGCCAAAAAATTTGAGCTTTGTGAAATTCAAGAGGCCTACGAGGCAGAAACGGAACTCGGTTCAGCCTGCGCGGAATTTTTCTTTCTAGGCGATACTGTGAAAGAGATCGTCTGGGAATTTCCCATCGACTAATCTCGCTCGTTGCGGCCTGAGGGTCGCGTTGGCTCTCAATATATTAGAGCAAATTTATTTCGCTTGTTGCTGCGAAACCGTTTTTTCGGCAAATTTCACACAAGCCGTGGAATTCCCGCGATCACAGGAATATTTTAACACCCGCAAGGCCTCTTCTTGATTTGAAGTTTTTTCCGCGAGACTCACGCAAGAATTGGTGTTTTCTAATTCACACCCGCGGCGAAAAAACTTCAACGCCTCTTCGCCCTCGCGAGCTTTACCTAGCTTATTGCAAGCCCCGCCCTGATTTTGCTCATTGCATTCAAAGAGCAATACCTTTTCATTGGAGGTACAGGAGAGAAGGAGCAGGAACAACAGAGTGGAAAGTATTTTCATGACTGAGAGGATAGCACTATTAGGCGGGCGGGTGAACACCTTCTCTCTTTTGCTAGGGGCTTTAGATTTATTTGTCCGCGCCCGACCTGTCGCAGGTGGAAAATGCGGGGCCAATCACAAGACTGACCCCGCCTAAGTTACCGCAGGTTGATTTCCTGGATCACTTTTTGGGCATCACTTTCGGGATAGGGTCCAAACTGAATCCCCTCCCCCTGCAGCGGCGCTCGCACCTTGAAATCAGATTGCACACTGCCCATCTCGGTGCGAACTGTTTGATCGGCCGCCAATTTATTTATTTTTTTCAACTTGGCCTTGCCCGACTTACTTAACTTCGCACTAACGATGGTTTCCCCATCCTTGGTGATTTGGGTGGCGGAGATAAAATCCTCTTTCGCAAAAGAGATTTCTTTGCCATCCGCCATGACGGTGACCGGCATCGCGGAAATTAACATAGCAATAGTAAACGTACATAGATTCATAGATCCTCACTGTAAAATTAAATGATATTTTCGTTTTCGTTTGTGGGGTGGCGCCGATTATGCGCGCGCTTGTGGAGGACTCAATCCTGTACGAATGAGAAAGTATTTGGCCTGATGGAAAAGTGGTGTGACGGAAAAATCCTTCGCGTCTTTCGCCAGCAAAGCCGGCTGAAGAGTGAAATGGCGAGGCAAATAGGCTGGGCAAGAATGTGTTGGCGCGGAGGCCTTCTGAGGGGAAGTTAGGGTGGACTTGCTAGGCGCCGTCTGGAATTCTCTGCATTTTCCGGTGCTTGCCAAAATGCTCGCAGCATTTGCTTGGGCCGCCAGGGCCGAATAGAAGCAAACGAGAGAAAATGTAAACACGATGTATTGCATAGGCAGAGAAAAAATGGGGACGACCTAAAGATTGTCAATGTCAGCCAAGAAAGATTGGCCCAAACTGCTTTTCTTGCTATCAAAGAGACTTAACTTACTGAAATCTATAGCGACCGTATCGGTGACAAGGGAGAGGCCATGAAAATTA
>CAYZLH010000066.1:8567-9530 GCA_964478795.1 uncultured Bdellovibrionales bacterium
AATTAAAGCGAAACACATTCTCGTAGAACAAGAATTTGAAGCCCAGGATCTTTTGAAGAAGATTAGCGCCGGAGAATCTTTTGAATCCTAGGCGAAAGCTTTTTCCAAATGCCCCTCCAAGGAAGAGGGCGGCGATCTTGGCGCGTTTGGCAAAGGCCAAATGGTGCAACCCTTTTCCGACGTGGCTTTTGCTCTGAAGGTGGGCGAAATTTCTCAGCCCGTGCGCACCCAATTCGGCTATCACTTGATTAAGCGCTACGAGTAGCAGGATGAAGTCGATTTTCCCTGCCCGTTTAAAATCCGGTGCCCACGTGCGCGTAATTGCGCCGGCCCGAAGTTTTGCCATGATTCCCAAGGAGCAACGGGAAATCTCCCTCGCGCGTTTTGCGGCCATGGGCTTGAAAATTTCCTTTGGTAAATATGTAGAGGAGTCCGATGAATTTCGCTCTACCTCAGTGGAGCATCGCCTCGAGGATCTCCACGATGCCTTCGCGGATTCAGCGGTGGATGCAGTTTTGACGGTGATCGGCGGATTTAATAGCAATCAGCTCTTGAAGTATATCGATTACGATCTCATTAAAAAGAATCCAAAAATCTTTTGCGGTTATTCGGACATCACGGCCCTGCAAAATGCGATCTTCGCCAAAACGGGGCTAGTGACCTATTCGGGCCCACACTTTTCCACTTTTGCCATGAAACAACGATTCGATTTTACGCTTCAGCATTTTCAAAAGTGCCTTTTTGAATCTGCGCCTTTTGCACTGAAGCCGGGTGAATTTTGGAGCGACGATCCCTGGTATATGGATCAAGAGAAACGCAATTTTCTCCCGAATCCCGGCTACGTGACGGTGAACTCCGGCGCCGCTGAGGGCACCATCGTGGGCGGAAATCTCTGCACGTTTAATCTTTTGCACGGCACGGAATTCATGCCGTCGTTAAAAGATACCATTCTCTTTTTGGAAG
>CAYZLH010000067.1:0-9346 GCA_964478795.1 uncultured Bdellovibrionales bacterium
CCAAGCAGACTGGGAATTGAAGTCAAGAACATGCCGTCGTTCCTTTCCGGATTTTGAGGTGATCAAACGCTGGGAAACCCTACAGCCCGTAGAATCCATTCAATTTCCCACACTTACAGCAACTCGTTAACAGGTACGCTCAGCCAGCTCTGCCCTTCCCATGCTGCCCACTTTTCCTCAAACAATCGCGCCAAACTACCGAAAGGAAAGAGAGGAGCAGCTATGAAATATCTTTTAATTCTCGCCCTTTTTTCTTTTCCGGCTGAAGCCGCGAAGACGAAACGGAAGCCGGCCAATAGCAATTCGCCCGCGAAAGTGCTCACCTTTGAATGCAAAGCGGAAGATAGCGATGACGTTGCAGCCCTCGGTGTGGCCCATATGAACTTAGATCTACGGGATAGTACCGTTGGATCCTTTAGCATGAGCCTCTATTGGAAGGCCGGAAAGACCTTTTCCTCAAAGACATTGATTGGAACTTTCACCACCGTGCCTGAGGGATTTGTGTATCGCTCCCAATGGTCTAACGGAGCTCCGTATACTTTCATTCATCTTCACCCGGCCGATCGCACCAGTCTTCCCACTAAAAAAGAAAAACTACAGTGCACGGCCACTGCATCCTTGGAGAGCTTTCCATGAGTGGGGAAATCGAAAAGAAATTTCTTTCCCTCTTGCAGGCGGCGATTCAGCATAAGTCGAGCGACATTCACCTGATGACCCAACAGCCACCGGCCATTCGTTCCCACCAAGGATTATTGCCGGTGAATATGCCCGCCCTCACTCCTGAAGAAATGCTTCAACTTTGCCAGATGATGATTAGCGATGCCGAGGTTCGCGCCAAAATTAATGAGCTCCAAGATTACGATGGCTCCTTCGACATTATAGGTTTGGGGCGGTTTCGTTTCAATATTTATCGCACAGTTCAAGGAATGGGTGCAGTGCTGCGGGTAATCGGTCAAAAAGTTCCTTCCATTCAGGAGCTCAATTTGCCCCCCGTTCTCGCCAAAATTTCCGAAGCTAGTCGTGGACTCGTGTTGGTCACCGGTGCCACGGGAAGCGGAAAGAGCTCCACCTTGGCGGCCATGATCGATCACCTCAACTCTACCCAGAATCTCCATATTCTAACCATTGAAGATCCCATCGAATACTTGCACCCGCAAAAGAAGTGCCGCGTGTCGCAACGAGAAATCGGCCGCGACACTAAAAACTTTGCCGTATCCCTAAAATCTGCTCTTCGCCAAGATCCCGATGTCATTCTCGTGGGCGAGATGCGTGATCTGGAAACACTCGACATCGCCATGAAAGCCGCCGAGACCGGCCACTTAGTATTTTCCACTGTCCACACCTCCGATGCCATGAAGACCATTGGTCGCCTCATTTCGCTCTTTCCCCCACAGGAACAAAACAGTGCCAGATTGCGTTTGGCCGATAACCTCCACGCCATCGTTAGCCAGCGGCTCGTGCCCGGCAAACACAAAGCACGAGTGGTGGCCCAAGAAATTTTAATTAACAACGTTGGTATCCAAGATTGCATCGCTAACGAAAAGAAAACTGCCGAGATCCCCGGCTTCATTGAAAAGGGTAAAGAAGTTAGCGGAATGCAAACCTTCGATCAGCACTTAGCCGAACTCGTGCATACGGATCAAATTGCCGTCGAAACTGCCTTAGAGTACGCTTCCAATCCGTCTGATTTTCAAAGAAATTTATCCTTTGGCAGTACGGCCGTGGAGGGCAGTTCCGGCCTGCAAACCATTGGCATGGAGAGCGAAGCCCAGGCCGCAGAAGCACCGGCCGCGGCCCCTCCAGTGGCACCAGGCGCTTCAATGGCCCCACCGCCGCCCACTCCGCCCACGCCGGGAGCCAGTGGGAAAACAGGTCTAACGGCAATCCCTGGTATCCCCAAGATTCCCAAGCCGCCAGGCGCGGCCTAAGTTTTATTTCTTTTGATTCGCGTCTTTTAGCCGCTTACACAATGTCTTCAATAGCGCCTTGGCCCAAGCTGGCTTAGAAAAGATCAAGAGGTCTAGCGTACCCGTTGGAATTTCCACCAACTCCGAATTTTCCATGGCCTCCACAAAAGCCGAACGGGGCTCGCCGGTAATATGCGCCATCTCACCCACAAATTCTCCGGGCATAATCTGTCCGATTTCCACGCGAACACTACCCCTTGTCAAACTGGCGCGAAGTCTTCCTTGTTTGAGCAAAAATGCACTATTGCTGGGCTCTCCTTCGCGAAACAACACCTCACCGGGCTTTAGCATTTTGATGGCAAATTCAGCCTCTTTGGCCCCAGGCATCCGGCGTAAAAAAACATTCACAGCGTCCACCAACGCCTGCTCTTCAACTGGTTGCGGAATGGTCTTTACCTTTCCTCTCACTACATCGTCGGCAATTGGATCGGGTTCCGGCACGTCACAGATTGCGATCACGCCCACGCTAGCAAATTTTTTCTCCCGCACCGTTCCCAACAAAAGATCGATACCGCTCACTCGAGGCAATTCGGCATTGGCGATCAGCACATGAGGAATTACGTTTTCCATTTTCGCAAAGGCCTCTTTGCCATCTTGGGCGAAATAAATGGTCGAGTTCTCGAAATTTTTTTTCAAAATATCGCCGATTAGTTTGCTATTTTCCGCGTTAGCTTCGGCGACTAGAAAGATAACTTTTTCTGTTCCCATAGATTTCCTCTGCTCTCCTCAGTTTGCCATGAAGAAAAGAAGAGTGCTTTAAAGAATTTTGTGAAAAAATGCCATTCATGGGTAGGCTCTTTTTCGTCATAGCAATACTAAGTTTCGTCGGCTGTGGATCGATCCCCGTTGTGGATGATGAGCCGCCAACAGTTACCGGCGACACAACGGCGTTAACCTGCGCTGCATATTCCGAAACACACAGTGCTAAAGTCTTAAATTTAGCAGACCCCACGAACTTTCCCCATACCCGGTACCGGAAGCGACCCCGAAAGTTTCCCAAAGAAACCGATTGCTCCCACTTTGTGCATCAGATCTTCGGCCAAGCCGGATATCCATATCGCTATCGCTCCACCAAGGATTTCGCCGAAGCGGAAGAATTTGTGGCGATATCCCCTCGCGATGCACAGCCCGGCGATGTAGTGTTATACAAAAATCATATGGGGATTCTTTCGAAAAATTTTTCCGTGATTAGTGCCACCAGACAACGCCCGGCCATTCGTGAATTGGCGGCCAGTGCGTTTCGGCTAGGGAAACAGTCCTATCGGGTGTATCGATACCGATGCCCAATGGAAACGAATTTATGACTAAGTGTGTATTGTGCCAATCCGACCCCCCTCTTATGCAATGCGAAAATTGCCGCCGAACTATTTGCAAAGGCTGTCGCGAGATTCTGGAGCCGGAAGCCTACATTTATCATCCGAAACCGCCCAAAATTTTTCGGGGAAAAATCTTCTGCTATCCCTGCTTTGACGAGGAAATACGCCCGGAGTTAGCGAAATATGAGCAGCTAGTGGAGCGCGCGCAGGAGCTGCCTAAACACAAAAAGGGGCAAAAGAACTTGCTGAAAATTCGGAAACGCGAACAAATCGCTGAGACCGTGAAGGATTTTCGCGAAGAAGGTCAGGCAATTTTTCAGCTTCAAGTCCTTGCTGTGTATCAAAACTTCGATGCCGTCTGTGACTTGGAAACCTCGTTTAAAAAGGTGCGAAAGCACGGCTATGAACACAAGGAGTGGTCCGCCAAAGGCCACTTCTGTCTGTTAAAGTTGGAAAATAACAAACGGATCACGCAGGAATAGAATTTTCCAGCCATAGTAACTAGCCATCCATTGAAACGTCTGTTCACCGTAGAAACCAATGTGCGTATAGTCCCGCTGATAGTGCCAGCTTGGAAAAGCAGCGACACCAGGGAAAAATGAAGTTTGCAGGAATAACTTTCCGCCGGGTGAAACGATCTTCTTAAACAAATCAAACTCTGCTCGCGGCTCACGAAAGTGTTCCGCCGTCTCGCTACACACTAGGTAGTCATAGCGATTTTTCAGCAGGTCTCGGCGCGGGTGAAAAAATAGGTCGTAGGAATCCATCTTTCTTCCGTTTTGGCCCAGCAAAAACTCCAGACCCGTTACAGCTCCGCAGCCAAAATCCAGACCCACCTCTTCAGCAACTGTGTGTTTCAGCACTAGCTCCACCAATGGACTCAAAAACGCCAAATATCGCTCGTCTTCTAGTGAGTTGTTATGGGTGCGGTAGCGAGCTTCTTCCGCCGACAGTGACACTATTTGCACTGGATTCACCTGGGCCAAACCGCAGACCGGGCATTGAAAAAACTCCCTTTTCCCGCCGGAAAAATAGGCTGTGCAGACATCGGATAAACAAAGATTGCACTGCGCCATAAACCTCCCGAGAAATACCGTGATTTTAGAACAAATCCCGTTTAATACTAACCTAAATATGGCTCTAAAAAATCATGTCGAACAGTACGCTAAAAACTTTCACCTGACAGAGCGCGAAGGCGAAGTTTTGTTTCACTTAGTGAATGGCACCGTTAGCCCCCAAGAATTGGGAAAAAAACTCAACATCAGCCTGCACACAGTGAATAACCACTTAAAGAAAATTTTAGAAAAGTCCAATAGCGATAGCAAAACAGAACTCTTAGCCGACTTTCTGTTGTTTCTCGAACGGCAAAAAGAAATGTCGAATCCGCTCACTGTTCCGCCAAAAGTTCTCATTTTGGATGACGAAACAGATCTCACCAAAATGTTGCAGAATTTTTTCGAGAATCGAAATATCGAAGCCTATACTTTTAATGATCCACTTTTGGCATTGGAAAACATCAAAAAGCTAAAGATTGATGTGGTGATTTCCGATATTCGCATGCCGAAGATCAATGGCTTGAGCTTTTTGAAGGAATTGCGCAAGCTACATTTTTATGAACCAGGAGTCGTCTTCATTTCCGGATATCCGGAAGAATACGATATGGAAACTTTATTAGACATGGGTGCCTTCGCATTCTTAGAAAAGCCCGTAGATCTTGAAAAATTAAATCGTTTGGTTTGGGAATATGTCTACGGCATTCGCCCAATGCCCGATTCCGAATCGACGGTTTCGATCTGTTTAGGAAATATTGAGTTGAGCGCTCTGCAGCTTGGCTTTGGTGGTCTATTTTTAGATAAATCTCAGCTAGCCCCGCATCCTGGAATACGTCTCGAAGTAGGTGGCCGCGTAGAAATTCAATTTAAGTTGCCCCAGGGAGAAGAAAGTCACCGTGCGGTTTGCGAAGTTATCTGGAAGCGCGATGATTCCGAGCACAAGCCTGGTTTTGGCCTAAAATTCGTTGAACTGGAACCAAAATCGAAACGACTCGTATTAGATTTAGTACGAACCAATAATATCCTGAGCTTTATTCCGCGCTGTGTATCCTAGTTGTCGAAAACACAGGCGACTCTTCTAATTAGTATCCTCTAAACTCGGATCGCCCGTACTATTCCCGGTGAAAGTACCGGGTAGGTTTTTTTCGATCGAAATAGTCACGAAACTTCGCCGGACAGTTCTTCACATAAGCCTCGCGAATATCAGACTTCCCACCAAAGATAAAGTCATAGGACCAAGAGCGAAAACACCCTTCCAGTAAACGCCCTTGCCGAAATGCAACTACGCCTAAATGTCGGGTAGCTGTAAAATTCGCCGGATCTCTTTCCAATACGCCCGTTATTACTTCCCGAGCCTCACCGAGTCTTCCATTGGCCATCAAAATTCGCGAATAGTTAAGGCAGGCTTGCCAGTTACTGGGTGCCCACGAGCAAGAAATTTGGGCAAAGTTAGCATCTCCCGAGGTTTCCAGAAGGCGGGAAACGGCGACTTTACCGAAAAGAAATGCAAAAAATAGAAAAAGCAGCGGGAACACCGGAATTTTTTGTTTCAAAGTTTTTCCCCGCCAAAACTTGCTGAGTCCATAACCAACAAACAACGCCAAGAAAAACGTTGGCAGTGGATTCTGAAACGGAAACTGAAAAATCATCTCGAAGAAGAGAAAAACTAAAAAAGGAAAAAACGCTTCTCGCTCCGCTTTCGCCGTCGCCCTATACCATCGCCATAAAAACAAAAGGGCGGTAGCCAGAAAAAAGAGAGATAGCGGAATGCCATCTTCGGCTGGATAGCGCAAAAATTCATTGTGGGGCGAGAGCGCAATGTGATCCGTGGAGACCGTAGTACCTCGTTGATGAAAGGGAACAAAACGAAAAGAAAATTTATCTACCCCTACTCCTAGCGGGTGGCGCAAAATCATCGCCAAAGTTTGGCGCCACACATCCTCGCGGTAGGTAATCATGCTGGGTTTTTCTTGAAAAATTGCTCCCTGCAAAACAGCGGCTATAGGAAAACCCTTCACGACTTGCACAGTTCCGATGATCAGCACGGCACCAGCGGCTATCCCCCAAAACAATTTTCCGAAAATTTTTTGCCGATGGATCACCACGGCGACTAAACCGGCCAAGGCAAAGGCCACCAAAGCCGATCGCCCTCGCGATAAATACAAATAAGCTAAACCCATAATGGTTGCGGCAGCTGCGGGATAGTTACGTCCGGCTGCCGCCACCCACAGGAGAAAAATACTCAGCCCTACAAACTGAGCGGCATTGTTAGAGTGACCAAGCAGCGATCCCACTTTGCTATAAGGCATTTCGCCGGGAAATCCCTCGCGATACAATTGAAAAAGCCCATACAAGGAAATGACCACAAGAGAAATCAGTATTGGGTAGAAAAAATCCTGCCATCGCAATCCCGACCGGAAACAGCTCCAAGAAAAAAAGACGAGAAACAGAAAGGAGAGCCGATCAAAAAGTGAAAACTCTAGATACCAACCATGAAACCAATAGAGTGAGCCTAAAATTCCACCAAACAAAACGCCCAGCCAAACTTTTTCCTTCAGATTTAGGTCCGGCACCACGATTTCTCGTCGAAAACACCAGAAACCAATGGATATCAGTGCCAAAAAACCAAGAGCCACCCACTTCCCGGCATGAAACGGCAACCAGGCTCCAGGCAGCCAAATGACAGATAGGCAAAATAGTCCCCACTTGAGCAGCCCATTTTTCACTTTTTGTGGCATCTTTACCTCGTTCCTTAAAGAAATTGTGGCCTAATTTTGGAAAAAAATCTTTCCTTACTGCACCGCATGTATTAATTCTAACCCTTCAGAAAATATTTTTGGAGGTGTAACCAGTGAACGCATTGGGTAGGCATATTTTGGTAGAATTTATGGGCTGTTCTCCGGAAATCTTAAACGATGTCTCCGTAATTGAAACCGCCATGGTAAACGCTGCTCAAAAGGCCGGAGCCACCGTTATTCAGTCCACTTTCCACCACTTTTCTCCCTTTGGCGTATCGGGAGTGGTGGTGATTCAAGAAAGTCACTTGGCCATTCACACCTGGCCCGAATATCAATATGCGGCCGTAGATCTCTTTACCTGTGGTGAAAGTGTAGATTCGTGGATTTCCTTCGATTTACTCAAAGCCGCATTTCAAGCAAAAAATCAAAGTGTGCTGGAGATGCATCGTGGCCCATTGCCCATGCTGCAACGAATTGATTTTAAGGTAAAAGCTTCCCGAAAAGAATGGGAGCAGAAATTAGCTTCTCCGAAATTTCAAAGGAATCTTTGGTTCACCGACAAAGATGAAAATCAGGCCTTTTCCCTACGCCATACGGGTAATGTGCTGTTTAACGAAACCTCACCCTTCCAACAGGTGCGGGTTTTGGAGAGCTACTCGCACGGAAAATTTTTAGCGATCAACAACATGGTGATGGCGACAGAACGTGATGAGCATCACTATCATGAAATGATTGCTCATCCAGCCGTTTTCGCCCATGGCCGCGTGAAAAAGGCGCTGGTAATTGGTGGCGGCGATGGTGGTACCGTCCGCGAGCTTCTTCGCCATCCGGAGATTGAAAAGGTCACCATGGTGGAAATTGATGAAGCCGTTGTACGGGCCAGCAAAGCTCACCTGCCAAGCTTGAGTCGTGAATTTAATAATCCTCGTCTCGAGTTAATTATTGCCGATGGCATTGAATATTGTCGGAACGCTAATGCTGATAGCTTCGATCTAGTGATTGTGGATGGTTCCGATCCTGTGGGACCCGCTGAAGGACTATTCACCGAATCGTTTTTTCGGGATTGTCATCGCATTCTGAAATCCGATGGAATTTTGGTGGCCCAAGGGGAATCGCCACTTTTCCATGAGCAGGCGTTTGTGGATCTACATACTTGCATTAAATCGGTATTTGCCGGTGGTTCTGCTCATAACTTATTATTTTACGCACCCACGTATCCCACGGGGATGTGGAGCTTAAAAGTAGCGTCCAAGGTGAAGCGTAGCCCCATCGTTTTCTCTGAAGAAAAAGCCAACACTTTCGTGCGAGAGCACAATCTGAATTATTATACACCGGAAATTCACCGGGCCGCCTTTGCGCTTCCAGGATTTGTGCGAAAAATGTTGAATGTTTGATCCGAGTGCTGTCGCCATTAAAAATGGCAATTTTTTTGGATTTCCTTATTCCAGCAAAGAAGCTGAAATACTACTTTTGGGAATTCCATGGGATGTGACCACTTCCTATCGCGACGGCACAGCTCAAGGTCCCTCATCCGTCTTAGCAGCTAGTACGCAATTAGATTTTGTAAGTCCCTTTCGCGCCAAAGCCTGGGAAACTAAAATTGCAACTCTACCAACTCCGAAATCCTGGCAGCAAAAATCCAGACGTTTGCGTAAAATCGCCAAAAGCCATATCACGCGCCTAGAAAATGGCAAGAAGCCGCTTTCCCTCGCAGCATTGAACAAAGAGTGCGCTCGATTTCACGAAGAAACTTATCAATTGGCAAAATCCAAGCTCGATCTCGCGCCGATTGTTACTGTGGGCGGCGATCATTCCGTTAGCTACGGCCCGATCAAAGCCTATCAGGAGAAGTTTACGGACCTCTGCATTTTGCATATCGACGCCCACGCCGACTTACGAGAAGAATATGAAGGGTTTCCTCATTCTCACGCGTCGATTATGAATCTCGTGGAGCGAATGCCAAATATTTCTCGTATTGTGCAAGTGGGCATTCGTGATTTTGCCCCGGCAGAGGAACAACGTATTCAGCAAAGCAAAAAGATTCGCTGCCATTACGATTGGAATCTGCAAAAGAAGAGAATGCAGGGTCGCACTTGGGATTCGATCGCTGATGAAATAGTTGCAGACCTTGGTAAGTATGTTTATCTCAGCTTTGATATTGATGGCTTAGACCCTAAATTTTGTCCGAATACCGGCACGCCGGTAGTTGGCGGCTTGCAGCTAGAAGAAGTATTGCTACTTTTGGAAAAAGTGCAAAATTCGGGACGAAAACT
>CAYZLH010000068.1:0-9313 GCA_964478795.1 uncultured Bdellovibrionales bacterium
ACTGGATCTGTGGACACGCTCAATACCGAAATTCAAACATCGAGGAAAAGAGATGGCCAGTTCATGTCCAACTCATTGGCTAATCTTCGGCCATCGCTGGAGGACGATTTGTCATGAAACATAAGCCAATAGAAATTAGCGGGTGGTGGATCAACGTTAGATTTTCGGATGATCCCTGCAACTTAGAGCCCAAGGAAACGATCTATTCCACAAAAGGCCTAGCGAGAACAAAGCTATTGGCTCGTCTAAAGAAGCTCAGAAAGCAAGGATACGGCCCTTTTCAAAAGATATCTAACCTGCGTTACCGAACGCCTGGTGTGTGCGAAATTAGGTACGAAATTCTTCCCGTACGATTGAAGCTCATAGGCTTCCAAGCAACTGGGAGGAAAAAATCATGAAAACCCATACTGATAACTCTTTTGTGGCCGTTCGAACAAAATTTATCCGAGAAGGCCAAATCAGCTTTATGTGGCTCACTAAGCCCGTCGAGGAAGTAATCGGCACAAAAAATGAGGTCCGGTGCGCAATCTGTGAGGGAGCAGTTAGAGTTCACTCCCAACGCGTTCTACATGGGCCTCGCCCTCATGTAGAGCACCTCCGTACAGAAGATTCAGAGCGCTGTCCGAATGGATTCTGGGGGCGAAAAAAATGAAAATTAGTGGCAAAAAACTTTCCGCTGAAGAGCGAAAATTAATTCATATGATGCGAAAGGCATTCGGAGACTTAACCAGGGCTCTTGAAACATTTGAGCGCGATATAAAAAGAATCAGAAAGGCGAAAGGCAGGAAGAAGACACAGCACCGTTTAGTAGACTCAAAATTGCCGCGAAATTGATCCCTACGGTTAGCGTGTTTTCTCTCAAGGGCCTTGGCCGCAAATCACATCAATACCCCAGCAAGGCTCGGGCAAGACGATAAATCATGGGCGCTCGTCAAAACAGAGGCGAATGCCAACACGATAGAGTGAAGCCTCTAGAATTCTCCTTTCAACTTAAATAGTTTTGCGCCGAAAAGGTTGCTAGGAGGCGCCGTGCTGATTAACAAAAAAGGGCAGATTTGGGATGAGGAGCAATTTAGTAAAGAGTCTGAGCTCGAGGGCGTGCTCTACGAACACTACCGCCTTCTTTATGGGGACGAGTCCCTCATCTTCACTAAAAGCCAGATCAAAACTGCAGAAGGAACCAAGACCATCCCTGACGCCTTTGTAATTAATGTTGAAGATAGAGAGTGGTTTATCGTGGAGGCAGAGCTTCTCCATCATGGCGTTTATGAACACATAGTGAAGCAAGTTACGAAGCAAATCATTGCAGCAACGAACCCCGAGACGAAGGCCCTCCTCAAGCATGAATTTGTCGATTTCATTCTCGAAAACAAAGAGTACCTACGGCTCTTTCACGATCTAGAAATTCCAGACACACACATTGAACGAGTGGTTGGTGAAATTTTAGATAAGGACCCTATCATTTCGATTCCAATTGATGCCGTGAATAGAGATCTGGAAGCATGGGCAAAATCACTTCGCTTCACCGTTGTGCCTTCAATAATTCACAAATTTAAGAATCGAGAAACCGGAGAACTCTTCTTTGAATTTCCCGATCCAGAACAGGCTGCAATGGATCATGGTACCGGCATTGATTGGAACGAGGAAGTCTATCAACTGAACGGAAGAGATCTGATGTTGCGGATGCTTAAAGAAAAACTTGTGCGACCGGGCCAGAAACTACTACTCAAACATAAGGGAAAAACATTTAAGGCAGCAGTAGAGCCAAACGGAGAGCTTCGCTTAGAAAGTGGCGAAACACACGCCTCCTCCAGCCTTGCAGCTATTGCGTGCATACAAACCATTACTCCAGATAGAAAAACAGCTAATGGCCTCGCCTCATGGAGAACAGAGGAGGGCAAAACCTTAAGAGAGCTGAGATTAAAGTTGTTTGGTGAACCAAAAGAAATTGAGAAAGCAAGCTAACCCAACGTCGCCGCTCATGAATTAAATTTTTTTCCCATATGCAGCCAAATAATTCCTCAACTCATTAGAAATTTTATCCTTAGAATTTTCATCGTCGAACAAAATCGTAGTTTTCCGAAGCGTGTATAGTCCGTGATCACTAAACATTTTTTCATCTGCGATTTTCGATCTTTGAATCATCTCCTCTAACAATGACTGCTTTTCCTCTACAGCAATAATATCTACTTTTTTCCCTCTGCCCCGAATCCAAAGACCGTATTTAAAAGCGTCCGTTGACGTAAATGAATAGTCTGGATCAAAAAATATGAAAAAATAAAGCGCCGATCCATCTTTGTAGTCTTCAATTTCAAAAAAATAGTTGTCTCCATGCTTTTCAAACTTTTTTCCCCTAAAAAGGGGAACACCCTGTAAAAATTCCTCAAAGGAATCCGCTGATACCTTTGAATTGAGTAAGCTACGCCAATGATATTTTTCGAGCCACTCTGCGTACTGCTGAAAAAAACGATCCAACAATAGATCCCCTATCTCTTTCCATTTAGTGGTCTCATCAACGTTACCCCACGATTCCCCACAAAAAGAATCTATCAAAGATTTCGGATTTTCTAAAAACGTGTCTTTCGGAGAAGCATTTCCTCGAGCGCGATTCTCAGAAAACGGCAAAACTCGCTTGTTGCCTATAAAGTCGCTCAAATCTCTTATCGTCGTACCGCAGGGATTAGTACGTCTACGAAACCAACTCTCTGGAATGATGTGGTCATAGTCGAATGGTCTATTGTGTTCTGATAAAAATAGTTGGTCGTCTAAAATTGATGAAGCCAGATACTCTCTTTGAGAGTGGTGAAGAAAAAAATAATTCTGGGAAATGCTCCTAAATATTTTAAATTCATCGCCCAGTATCGCCTCTATCTTCTTGCTCCCTCGAGCATCCTTGATTTTTGTAATCCATGATTTCAGCATTTTTTCGCTGACTGGAAAGACTCCAAACTGATCCCAGGAATGCCAAATCCTTGAAATCAATTTATCAGACCAAAATTTTTTTCCGGCACTTTGAATTAGAGGCCAGGCTTCTCGGACAATAGAATCCTGAAAACTCTGTTTTCTCCTGCTTTCTGAATACACATGCATTAATCCGATACACCCAATGTATGAAGAATAAAACTTCTTAATTTCTTCACTGGAATCTACCCCCAGCCAAATTCGCAAAAGAACAAGAATCAAAACACCGGGCGATTCATTTGCAATCTCTACCCATTGTAGCTTTGAAATACCAAGAGGATTCTCTTTAGAAACAAAGAAGATTCCAGGAAATTTTTCTTTGGTTAGTAATAAAATGAACCTTCTGAGAAACTCATCAAATGCTTGCGCCGCTTTTTCGTCGCCAAGCTCCTTTTGGAGAATGAGTGGCTTGACTCTTATCGACCCAGATCGTTCGTCACTAACCAAACTTGTCCCACCGGTTTTTTTAAATATGAAGTACGCGGCCAGCACAAACTTTGCTCGGTCTATATATGGCCCACAGATTCGCTCCACTTCCCTCTCAGTTTCTTCTGTAATTTTTGTTTTAATTATTGAATAATTTACCTCTTCATTTGAGGGCCTTGTCCCGCCAAGATTAAGTCTCAGAAAGAGATTTTCTACTTCATCAAGGTCATCATCTCCAGTGCTTGCATTGGCATTGGCTGAATTTTCTTCACTTGAATGAAGTTCAATATTTTTTGGAAGAACATTTATAAAAACTGAATAGGCGTTTTTACCTTCAGTTCTTTCTCTGACTAGTCCAAGTATGTATTCAATGGAAAAATAGTCCTTTTCCAACCCATCCGGAATTTTGAACTTATAGTTTTTTCCGAATGTCTTTGTCCCCCAGACGTTTATTTTTTCTGTCACTTCTGACGCTGAGCCTGAATTCAAAAATGCATAGAACGGAACGGGCAGGTCGGCATCAAATGGAAAACAGCCGCCTAATCCCTGTGCCCTTGCCGCCTTAAAGTAAGAGTCTGGATCTACTTCTTTAAACTTATCTGGGAATTTCTTTTTTAAGTCCTCGATCGTGGAGTATCTCTTTTCAGATCTAAGAGTATTTCTATTGCGATTTTTTTCATACCCCCAAGGATGAGATTGCGTAACGACTCTGAAAACAAACTTTCTATCGCCCATTAGGCTTTGAGTACTTGCCCTCTTCAAGTCTAAATACATGAGGGGCAATTTTAGTCCCTCATGCTGACTTTGAAACGGTACTAGCTCCCTCTTACTATTTGGGTCATTCAGTCCAAAGAGAATCGCTGTCGATCTTTGCTGGCCATCCAGCAGGTTTAGATTCCCGCCATCAGTACGAGATGCTACGAATGATCCTATGGGATAACCCCTGAGAATTGAGTCCCATAGATTTTCAATCTGATCACTTCTCCAAACGAAATCTCTTTGCAAGCTAGGTAACTTGACCTGGCTACCTCTGTACTGCCATCCAGCAATTTCATTTAATGTTCTTAGATCGCTCATTGTTCGATCTCCACTTTTTGCTTCCTCAAATAGACAATATATTGCACCATATGGACATCTTATGTCCATATTCCATTGCATACTCTAACCCACCATGTTAGAGATTCTATATGCCTAAGCACGATAAGGGAGTATCCGCAGACGAGAGATTCGCGGCCATCATCTCTGTCCTTAGTCCCACTAATCCCAAATCCGCTTCTGATATCGAAAAACAGGTAAACGCCAAGCTCGGAACAAGATTTGCGCGCAAGACATTCACTAGGGACCTGGATCACCTCACCCATCTCGGAAGCATTAAGGGAACGCTAGGGCACCCTCAGGGCTATCTACTAAGCTCGGAATTCACCCACAACTTTCAATTGCAGTTGAACGAACTCCATATGCAAATTCTCTTGGCCTCTCTTTCCAAGATGAAATCTCACTCTCCAAAGGATATGCAAGCCCTACTTCTCGAGCTTGAAAACGCTATCTTCAAGCCCCTACATAAGGCGCAGCGACAAGCCCTTGAAAGTCTGAGGCCCCTACAAATCGCTACTCCTTCTATCTCGGGCCGCCCTAGGGGAGTTCAAAACGATGTGCTCCTAGGCCTATTGAAATGCCTGCGCACAAAAACCGCATTCGAGTGCATTTACAAATCCCCTTACAAAAAAGAGGATTCCAGAACTAGAAAATTTGCGCCCCTCCTAATGCAGTTCTCAGGAGCGTCCATTTATCTCGTGGTTGAAGACTTACAGCTCCCAGAGAATCCGAGAATTGACCGCTTCAAACGACTCAATATTTCGCGCATTCACAAACTGAAAGATACAAAGGAGCCTTTTTCAATTCCCAACCCCGATCTCTATAAAGAATGGCAGGTAGATCACTTCGGCTGGGGAGGATCGGCAGATCCAATCGAAAAGATTACTATCGAGTGTGGAAGACATTTGGGGCAGTTTCTTTTAGAGGCGGAGATTCATCCTTCGCAAAGAATCGAAGAACTGAAACCTGGTCACTTTAAGGTAGAATTTGAAATGCCTATTTCCCACCCCATAGTGCGCACCTTTGCGGGCTTTGCCTGGGATCTCCATGCGGTGCACCCGGCCTCACTCAAAACACAGATCAAGGATTCCGTAGGAGAATCCTTTAAAAACCTTAAGAATCTCTGAGGCTTGCAATTCTTGTCCATATGGCCATTTTATGTCCATATGCTCAGCCATAATAGTACTCATGAAGAAAATCCATGAGAGCACACAAGAGCAGGATCAAGAGTTCAACAAAGCAAAAGTCGCCTATGTCTTATATATCGCTAAGCGCATTTTCAAAAAGGTGCCAAACGCCTCGAGAAGAGATGTTCTATCTGTTGCCCTATCTGAACTACCCTTCGATAGGCACCCTGAGCTTAGCAAACGAATTTTGGATGTTGGGAAAACATGCATTTCAGACAAAGAGCTGAAATCTCTTGAAGCAAAGATTAAATCTTCCAGTGAATCAAGCGAGGACTGGAGTGATTATATTAGTGCAGTTAGCAGGGAAATTTTGCCTCTATCTCCTAAATCTAGCTCAAAAATTGTCACTACCTGCTTTGAGTTTGCGGAAACTTTTTTCCCCTCTCAAAAGAGAAACTCTTTTCTTACAGAAAAGCTAACAGAGCTAGAAAAGCATTTTTCCATCTCGGACCTCGACAAAGAACTCTTAAAAATTTTCTATGCAAAAGAGATCATGTCTGACTTCTCGGATCTCTTAGGGAGCAGAAGCGTTGGAATGGACTCCATTAGAAGATCTGCCGACAAGTTTGCCGCGGTGCTATCCTCCAGCAGGCATCAAATCGTCAATTCCATAAATTCCTCGTCCAGGCTAAATCGCATGGGGCTAATTACTTCCGAAAGAAACTGTGACTACAGCATCTCCTCTCTTTTGGTTGAGTTTCTCAGCGGAAATTTAAAGGGCACACTGGCAGATGAGTTTTTTGAGAAATTCACCTCCCTCCCGAACGTAAGCAGTAAGCAATCTTCTATCTCAACAGACTGCCTAAAGGTGCTTAGATGCCTCCTTCAATCGAATGGACCACAAAACATTCTCTTCTATGGCGATCCCGGAACGGGAAAGACAGTTCTCGCGCGATCGATCGGGTTGGAACTTGGTATGCCCGTCTATGGAGTAAAGCAGATAAACTCAAACGGCGAGGGAAGTCTGAAGGAAAGAAGGGCTTCTTTAATTTCAGCGCAAAAAATATTACCAGAGTCTGCTTTATTGATCGTGGATGAATGCGATCCCATCTTGAATACAGACAACCTCTTTATCACCTTTGGTGCGGAAGGTAGCGATGGAAAAAATTGGATCAACCACTACCTTGAACGGTCCAAGCTAAAAATTATCTGGATCGTAAACCATACCTACCGGATTGATGAATCTACAAAGCGTAGGTTCTCGTTAGCCGTTGAATTTGACAAGCCAGGCCCTTTTCAAAGGAAATATGCCCTAAAGACACAGAAGAAGGTGACGAACTCCTCCTTTCTCAGAGAGTCAGAGCTTGAGCGCATTGCCCAGCAATATAATGTGAGCCCTGGAATCATTGCCCTTGCGCTCAAAAATGTATCTGAGCTCTCTCAAATTAAATCTCGCTCAGAGAAAATTCGCTTGTTGGACGTGATCCTGAAGCGCCAAGAACATTTTTTAGATCAAAGCCCTTCGCCACTAGCTCCCAAAACCTCTTCTTACGATCTCGAATCGCTAAACACCGATATACCCCTTCCGCAGATTGTTACTAGCGCGAAACGCTTTCTCAATAACAAAGGGGGTCTAGAAATCACCAACTTCAATCTCCTCCTCTCAGGCCCCCCAGGAACTGGAAAAACTGAGTTTGCAAAATATTTAGCCGAATCCCTAAGAAAAGAGCTCATCGTGAAGCGAGCCAGCGATCTTCTTTCTAAGTGGTTAGGAGAGTCGGAAAAAAATATTCGCAAGGCCTATATGGAAGCCCAGGAACGAAATGCGGTTTTATTTTTAGATGAAGCCGACTCCTTATTTATCAATCGAACCAAGGCGGAGAAGTCCTGGGAAATCTCTCAAACAAACGAGCTCCTTTGCCAGATGGAAAACTTTCGTGGAGTTGCCCTCTATGCCACAAATTTTCAGCAGAATCTCGACCAAGCCATTGTGAGAAGATTGATCTACAAGGTGGAGTTTAGATATCTCAGCGGAACAGGAGTAGTACGGCAGTTTGAAAACTCCTTCTCGAAGCTACTGGATCAGCCCCTGAATGATACGCAGAGGCAGAAATTAGCTAAGATTGGAAATCTCACTCCGGGAGACTTCAAAGTCGCTAGGCAACGCTTCTTACTGGGTGAAGCATTTTCGTTTGATGCAGCTCTTACCGTACTTCTCGCTGAATCCAAGGCAAAACTAGACGGTAGCGGCAAGCCAAAACTGGGACTCCACTCGCAATTGACTTATCTCAACTAATCCAGGGAAAATTCAATTTATGGAATTCCAGTCGCCATACAAGATCTGTATCGATAGAAAGGCCCGAAAATGAGAAAACGAAACCTATACGACCCCAAAAATAAGGAGCCCTATCGTTTCAGTAGAAGCAAGGTAGAACAGTTTATGAACTGTCCGCGATGTCTATATCTGGATCGCGTCAGAGGAATTGCTCCACCTTCTGGTCCCCCCTTTTCACTCAACAATGCAGTAGATTCCTTACTGAAAAATGAATTCGATCAGTATCGCATGAAGCAAAAGGCCCACCCTTTGATGAAGGAAGCTGGGATTGATGCAGTACCGTTTCAGCACGAAAAGATCGAAGAGTGGCGAGATGCCATCCGACGCGGAATCACCTTCCTTTACCCTGGGACCAACCTCCTAATTACCGGTGGTGTTGACGATCTCTGGGTGGACAAGAAGGGCAATCTAATCGTTGTAGACTACAAAGCGACCTCTAAGAACGATAAGGTCTCTCTAGATGCTGATTGGCAGATTTCTTATAAGCGCCAAATGTCGCTCTATACATGGCTCTTTGAAAAGAATGGTTTCAAAGTATCCGATACCGGATGCTTCGTGTACTGCAATGGGAACTCCAAGCTCCCGGCATTCAATGGACGAATTGAATTTGAAATTACTGTAATTCCCTACAAGATCGACTTCTCTTGGATCGATGCAGCCATCCAATCGGCCTACGCTTGCCTCCAAGCGTCTAAGGCTCCGGAACCTACAGAATCCTGTGCATTTTGCGAATACGAAAAGAAACTACGGGGCTTGAAGGACTAAGCAATGAAGTCGAGGAAACTTAGTAAGTTGCGATTGCACGCCCCATCCATTGATGAGGTATTGAGTTCATATGCCGACATAGTGGTAGTAGACATTGCACTCGCCAAAGCCTATACAGACCCCCGAAAACGGCGACAAGGGATCTGGATAAAATCTCAAACTGCAAAGCAACCGCAGAATCTAAATTTTTTCGAATCCATACTTGCCACTTACAGAGTGATGGAAAATCAGAAAAAACGAGCTCCGATTGCACTCATCTTAGAAGCTCCTCTATCAGCAAAATTTGAACGCGGCCCAGCCGTGAAAGACTCCGAGTTCTTTACTTTTACTAGAACACTAAAATCTATCGGAGATCCTATACGTAGAAGCTTTCAACCTAATATTCCAGGTGCGATGCCCACGCCGGAAAAAGCATGGAATTCTCGGATCGCAAGCAATCCAATGATCGGAGCCATGCTTTTTTTGAAACAATTGTACTGCCTATCCAATATGCTTGAACACCCCATAGATTTACATCTGTTCGAGGCCTACCATACCGACAAAATTAAAAAGAAAACGAAAACAAAGTCCATCGATAGCCACGAAGCTCGAGAAATAGGAAGGG
>CAYZLH010000069.1:0-9305 GCA_964478795.1 uncultured Bdellovibrionales bacterium
GCCTTATCTCAATTTCATTTTATCGAATCAGGTCACTGCCTGACCGACGACTCATTCACTAATATACGTGATGGTGCATAGTCTCGTGCAAGAATGGATCTTTTTCCGGCACCATTGCGTGGCGGGAAAGGAATCGTCGCACACAGAAAGCAAACACGCCGAGGAATCCGAGGAAAAGTCCGATATCGAAAATCGAAAAGGAAACCCCCTTAGGAGAGAAGTACGGCATGATCAACCAGAAGAGGTCTACCCACGCACCGATGATCACAATCACGGCAATTTTTTCTAAGTAGGCTGGGGTACGTTTGGCCATCCGCGGGAGCAAGAGCAAAAACGGCAGAACAAATCGCAGTAGCGGCAAAGCAATGCTTACCCACAACCAACCGGGCTGTTCACGAAGTAAGTAAAAGGTGGTTTCTTCTGGAACGTTGGCGTACCAAATCAGCAAATATTGGCTCACACCGATATAGGCCCAAAAAACCGAGAACCCGAACATATATTTACCCAAATCGTGAAAGTGATCAGCAGTTACAATGCTAAGGTAACCCTTCTTCTGTAACATGCGAATCGTCAAAATCGACGCCGCTACGGAAGCCTGCACAAAACCAATGAAAACATAGACACCGAAAATGGTGGAGAACCACTTTGGATCCAATGATTTTATTAAATCCACCGAAAAGATCGTGAAGAGCGGAGCAAACAATACCAAAAAGAGCGCCGAAAGCGGCTTTTGTTTATTGAGTAACTCCACTCCACCCTCAGCATCTTGCCGGATCGAATTTTGAATCAACTTCCATGAGAAAAAAATCACCACGCCAAAAAACACCGCGGTTCGGGCGATGTAAAAAGGCAAACTGAAAAAGCCTTGTTTGCCATGAAGCAAATGATCGTTAGCCATCAATTCGTGATTGGTCCAAGGGTAGATTTTCCCCAAACCAAATAAGAGCACCACTTGGAACACCAAAGCCACGACTAAATAGGAGGCAAAGGATTCACTGATTCTGCGCATCGCCACGTTCCAGCCCGCAAACGCCAGATAGTGAATCACGAGAAAAAATAAGCCACCAATCCCCAAGCCCATGAACAAGGAGTGATTGAGCAGAAAGGCATGCCAGGTGCGAGGCGCGTTGATGAACATTCCGGCGATAAAAGAGAGTACACCGATGCCAATCAAGCCAAACACTAAATTGTTGGTTGAAGAATTTAGTTCTAACTTACGCGAATCTAATTTCATTTTTGTACTCCTGCGGCCTCTTTGCGCTTTTTGTATTCACGAACATCTTCGTCCGTGGGATTTTCCGCTCTTTGTAGTGCGCGCACGTAATGAATCACCGCCCAGCGATCCTTCGGTTGAATCTGTTGGGCATAAGAAGGCATTACCCCTTGACCCTTGGTGATCACGTGAAAGAGATGTCCATCTTTCCATTTAAGCATTGCCTCAGAATGTAAAGACTTCGGAATGGGATAGGGATTTACAATGGGTCCATCCCCATGGCCGGTGTAACCGTGGCACACATAGCAGTAGATATTATAAATTTGCTTGCCACGCTCTAAAGAAGCCCGATTCATGGCCAACGGATTTTGTAATTTTGCTTCGGCCTCTTCCGGAGTTTCAATCCGATACGGTTTATGGCCAATGGCGATTGTGTTATCAGGCGGCATCATTACCGATGCACCGTTGCCAAAGCCATCATAGCCACGCTGAGCTTTTAAGATCGGCGTGTTCGACATATGCGGCATGTACTGCATCACCGTACGTTCCGTTTGTCGCGAACAAGAAATGAAACTTATTGCCGAAAGAACGAGAAATATTTGTACTGAACGCTTCATACGGGCTCCGTGATCAACGTTACTTTTTCCGAATGCAAGCTTTGCAAAAAGCCTTCGATTTCTGAAGCGCTCCCTTTTTGGTTCGCAAAAGGAATGTATAGCGCAAATCTGTCGTCGGTAACTTTCGGATCCAGCGGATTCGCCTTCATATTCGGCAATCCATTTAAGAAAAACATAAAGCCGGCCGTGCTCAAACCCGCGAGCAATACGGTGAGCTCGAACATAATCGGAATAAAGGCCGGGCCAGAAATCATCGGCTTACCACCCACGTTGATGGGCCAATCATAAGCGGAAGTCCAAATTTGCAAATGGGTGGCCAAGCAAAATCCGGTGAATCCACCGATGAATGTTGCCCAGGGTACGATAGAGGGCTTTAAGCCCAACGCTTCATCCATTCCGTGGATTGGAAATGGCGTATAGGTTTCCACATTTTGGTAACCCTTACCCACAGCAGCCTTCGCCGCAGCGAGAATTTCTGCCGAACTCTTGAAATATGCCACTGCACCTAAAGCATTAGTGGTGCCCATGGGAACCTCCCGTTTTCATCACACTTTTCACTTCCGCCATTGCGACCACCGGCAAGAACCGACAGAACAAGAGGAAGAGCGTAAAAAACAAGCCAAAGCTGCCGAGCGTGATCACCCAGTCGGTGACCGAGGGCAAATAGTAATCCCAGCTAGATGGTAAGAAATCGCGATGCAGGGAAGTGGCGATAATTACGAATCGCTCGAACCACATGCCAATATTCACAAACACGCTCACGATAAACATCATGGGCACATTGCGACGGAATTCTTTGAACCAGAAAATTTGCGGAATTACGGAGTTACAAATAATCATCGTCCAATAAGCCCACCAATATGGACCAAACATTCGGTTCAAAAATGCATATTGCTCATAGGGGTTACCTGAATACCAAGCGATGAAAAACTCCGTAGCGTACGCCAAACCCACCAACATCCCCGTACACATGGTAATCTTATTCATGGCCTCGAGGTGATTGAGCGTGATGTAGTTTTTCAACTGAAACACCTCTCGCGCAATGACCATCAATGTAACCACCATGGCGAAACCAGAAAAGATGGCTCCAATTACGAAATATGGAGGGAAGATCGTGGTGTGCCAACCAGGTAAGATCGAAACGGCGAAGTCAAAGGATACGATCGTGTGTACCGAAAGTACCAGCGGAGCCGAAAGACCCGCAAGCAAGCCATAGGCTTTTTCGTAGTGGTGCCACTGGCGACCAGCACCACGCCAACCCAAGGAAAGCATACCGTATACTTTTTTGCGAATGGGGTGAAGCGCACGATCTCTTACGGTGGCCAAATCTGGAATCAAACCGATATACCAGAACACGAGAGAGATGGTGAAGTAGGTCGAAACGGCGAATACGTCCCACAATAGAGGCGAGCGGAAGTTTACCCACAACGGACCCATATTGTTGGGATAAGGAAGCAACCAATACGCCGCCAACCAGGGACGACCGGTATGACCCAAGGGATACATCAAGGCACAAATTACGGCGAAAATCGTCATTGCTTCTGCGGCGCGGTTGATCCCTGTACGCCAGTTTTGGCGAAACAGATACAATACAGCAGAAATCAAAGTACCGGCGTGACCGATACCGATCCAAAATACGAAGTTGATAATGTCAGCACCCCAGGCGTTGGTGTTGTGAATTCCCCACATTCCCAATCCGTACCACAGAGTTACTCCCCAGGCCCCTAATCCCAACCCCAAGATACTGGCGGCGATCGCAAAAGCCGTGAGCCAAGTTTTCGTGGGAAAGCTTTCTAGGGGGCGGCAGATATCTTCCGTCACCTGGGCATAGGTTTTCCCACCGGTTACGAGGTCTTCTCTCTCTAGTTGTACACCTTGTGTGCTCATCTCTTATATCCCCGTTCTAGTGGTGACCGCCACCGTGGTGGTCGTCGGCCTTTTTCTCTGCTGGGCGATTGCGAACTTTGGTTAAGTAAGTAACCGCTGGCTTCACATTCAATTCCTCTAAGCTGGTAAATCCGCGCGGATGTACGCGCATTCGCGATACTTTGCTCTCCGGATTGTTGGTATCGCCAAAGGTGATCGCATCCGAAGGGCAAGCCTCTTGGCAAGCCGTGCGAATGTCTTTGTCGTTGGCGCGACGATTTTCGGCCTTGGCCGCATGTTTGCCGAGCTCAATTCGTTGGGTACAGAACGTACACTTTTCCATCACCCCGCGGCTGCGCAAGGTAACTTCCGGATTTTTGCCCAAGGGCAATGGATGTTCCATGCCAGCATTCATCGGCGCATTGTTTTCAAACCAGTTAAAGCGACGAACTTTATACGGACAGTTGTTGGAGCAATATTTCGTGCCCACACAACGGTTGTAAATCATTTGGTTCACGCCTTCGTCACTATGAACAGTGGCAAGCACCGGACAAACCGTTTCACAGGGGGCATTGTCGCAATGTTGGCAGAGCATTGGCTGAGTCAAGGTCTCGGGATTTTCCGGATCGCCCGAATAGTATCGATCGATGCGGATCCACTGCATTTCGCGACCTTGTTGAACTTGTTCTTTCCCTACCGCCGGAACGTTATTTTCTACCGAGCAGGCCACAACGCAGGCCGAGCAGCCAGTACAAGAGGACAGATCGATCACCATTCCCCATTTATATCCGGTGTATTGGTGTTCCGACCAAAGCGAAGGCGGATTCGGGAAATGGCGAACAATTCCGCTCTTTGGATCTTCGCGGTACTCGTCGAGGGTGGTATCAAACACGATATCGCGACCTTCGAGCGAATGATGACCCTGGGTGCACGGGATTTTTTCTTTCTTTCCGGTCTTGGAAATTTTTACGCCCAGGATACAGTTTGCGGGCATGATTCCCATGGTGGACGAACCACTAAAATTCGCCAAAGAAACACCCACGCCATTCCCTACGCGGCCATTGAACTTACGGCCATAACCGAAATGGGCAGCCACCACGTTGGCGGGCATTCCTGGTTGTCGATACACGGGAATTTCCACTCTGTGAGCGGCATTTTCCACTTTTACGATATCACCATCTAACCAGCGCATTTTCTTCGCGGTAGCAGGCGAAACAGCCAAGTAATTTCCCCAGGTATTTTTCGAAACAGGATCGGGCAGTTCCTGCAAGATCGCGTTGTTGGCTTGAAAGCCATCGCCAATCGCCACCGAAGGAGTAATCAAAAGAGTAAATTCCCCGTCTACACCTTTTTGACCGGCCGATCGCGCCGCAGACACTGCTCCACGCAAAGCATCCATTCGATAGGCGCGGGCACCGGATTTACCATCGCGGCCCGAAGCGGCAACCACACCGGACATCAAACTTTCATCCCACCAGTCTTGAAATGATTTTCCGCCGCCAAATTTTCCGTGGAGTTGTTTCCAGGTTTCAACTACAGCGCTATATGCGGATTCCGCCACTTTGTTTCCCGCCATAGCAGGCGACCAATCCACCAACATTTCCAGCAAACTCTTGGTCTGCCATAACGGGCGAATCGTAGGCTGCACAATACTATAGATATCACGCTGAGGATTAACATCGCCCCAAGCTTCGAAAGCATGACTTTCCGCCGCCACAAACTTGGCCAACTCGGTGGTTTCGTCTTGATAGGAGCCGATATAAATTACGTTTGGAATTTTTTTCAACGCTTCTTTCACGCCCATGGAGTCGGCGAAGAGATAGGCTGGATTCAAACCTTGAATAATTAGCGTTTTTACCGTACCGGCCTTGGCCGCATTCAATAACTTATCAAAGTCGGAGTAGGAACCCTGAAACTGATTAGAGGTGAAAGCCGTTCCATCAATGGATTCGCCTTCGTTTTCCAAAATCGAGTTGATGAAGTTCACCGCATTTTGTAGGGCTGCGCCCATAGTTCCTCGACCAGAGGCAATCACCAAGCCACGACCACGGAATTTTACCAACTCTTTGGCCACGAGTTCGATGGTCTCTTTGGCCACGCCCGTTCGCTGGGCCACCGCGCCTGCGGAAAAGCCAGAAAGCTCCTCTACGCTTCGACCGGCCAAACGAGCCACTTCACTGGCCACGCCCAAGGCAACTAATAATTGATCGTTAGGATGCACACTCACGCGCAAATCGGCGCTTTGTCCAGTTAATCGCATCGAACTCTCGAAGGACACCAGCTTGCTCATCGACATTTTTTTGCCGTCGAGACGACGCTTCTCACCAAATTGGCGCTGATACTCTACAGTGGAGCCCCAGGTGTCCAAGAAATCGGCATCGAAGCTGACAATATAATCAGCCTGATTGAAACGATAGCGAGGGAACACGCGGGAACCAAAACTTTGCGCCTGGCCCTCCAAGACGTCGTCCATGGGAAATACGTCGATCATTACATGGCGCAGGCGACTTTTTTCAATTACGGATTTTAGGGTTGGGCTCAAAATCGTGCCCGTTAGTAACCAGGCAGACCCTTGCGAACTTTCCAAGGCCTTCATCACTGCGGCATCAAAAGATTTCCAATCGGTTTCCGCGCCATCCATGCGGGGTGCGCGCAAGCGATCGGGATCATAAAGATCATGGATCATGGCTTGCTGACGAGTGGAAATGGCGCCACCGTTCATGGGGTGATCAGCATTCCCATCCACCTTTATGGGGCGTCCCTCGCGGGTTTTTACGATAAAACCGTAACCGGTTTTGGTATCGGCCGAGGCGTAAAAGTTGGGTTGACCAGGAATGATCTCTTCCGGATTGTTCACGTAGGGAACAATTTTTTGCACCGGCTGACGAGTACAACCAGCCAAGCTAGCCATGAGGGCACTAGCCCCCATCACTTTCATAAAATCACGGCGATCTAAACCATCTTTCTCGAATCCATCGCGAATCGGCGAAGAGGTGAATTCTCCCGGAATATTTTTCGAATATTCGACGGGATTTTCTTTTTGATCTACCGACATCCAAAATTTTTCAGACATTTTCATCTCCGATTGATGATTTTCGTGCGACATGAGACCCCTCGCTTAGCGGTGGCAAGTGTTACAGTTCAGAGGCGCTTGGTTCTCCGGCTGACGATGGCAATTCACACACCAACCCATGGTGAGCGGATTGACTTGTTCCACTTTTTCCATTTGCGCCACATTGCCGTGGCAGGTTTCACAACTGACGCCGCGCTGGATGTGTCGCTGGTGATTGAAGTACACATAATCGGGGAGCACATGCACGTTTACCCATTGAACTGGTTCGTTCTTTTCGTACGCTTCGGTGAGCTTTTGGATGAGCGGAGAATCTACCTTCACCACTCGGTGACAGTTCATACAAACTGCCGTGCTGGGCACGTTAGCGTGCGCACTCTTGTCGACATTGGAGTGACAATACATACATTGGATCTTACGATCACCAGCATGAAGTTTATGGCTAAACGGAATCGGCTGAGAAGGCGCGTAGCCCACTCCTCTTCCCGGCATTAAGAAGAGTCCTGCGGCCACAATGGTAATCACTGTGACTACAAAACTAGCAATGATGATTCGTTTATCCGTGTGGTGCCCGTCGTGGTCGTTACGATGCTCTGCCATCCGCTAATTCCTGTGCCTAATGTAATGTTTGTGCCCCCTAACTATACCGAAGCCTTTTGATTTTTCCAGCGTTCTTTTGTCCCTTGGGCAAAAGGATTTTTTCTGTTACACCCAACGCATGATTGATGGCACCAAGCCATATAAAGGAAAAGCTCTTTCGAATTTGGCAAATTCCACCGAAAGATCGTCGGAGAAATCGTCGACCGAGACAAGCGAGCCGTCGGAATCAAAGGCGACTCCCGTTGCCGGTAACGCTACGAATCTAGAACGGCGCCAGTGGTTCTCGTCGCTACTTCCGGCCATGGGCGAAGGTTTGGTGAAAATATTACGACAGAGTAATAATTTAAAATACGAACTGCATGAGGGCCTCAAGCAAAAAGCCGTGGACCTTGCCCAACGCAAGGATTCCACTGATTAACTTTCCTTTTGTTCTTTTGCCGCCGACTTACGAACCCAGGCCGCAATCCCGACGAAGAACAGCTGTAGGCAACAATAGGTCGCCACATAACTCACGCCGCCAGAAGAGAATCCGTAACTATGCAGTCCCGCCCCGAGAACAAAGTTTACGCCGTACCACGCCATCAACACGCCCAAAAAGGCCACAATGGAGCCGACCAAAAACCCAAAGGGTCCAACCAATCCACGGAACCGGGCATGCACCAAAGCCAAGTATCCCAACAAAGCAATGAGCGCCCAAGTCTCCTTAGGATCCCAACCCCAGAATCGGCCCCACGAATAGTCGGCCCAAACTCCGCCCAAAATTGTTCCGGCGGCTAGCAACACAATGCCCACTTGCACGGCGCGGTAGGCATAAAAAGCGAGCAAACGCATGGGGAGTTCCTTGCTTTCTTTGCCAAAGAAAACCCACTGACCCATTGCAATATTTCCCAAAACCAGCGCAATTGCAAAAGCGGCATAGCCGAGGGTGATGGTGAGCACATGCACGGTGAGCCAAAGATTGGAGCGCAACACTGGCTCCAACGGATGGATACCATCATCCACCACTCCCGAAACCATATCGGCGATGATGAGCGAAATCGTCGCGAAAATCAGCGATCCAATGGCAATGATTCGTTTGCGGTAAATGGATTCGAGAATTAAGCCAAAGGCCATACAACCAAAGGCCACCCAAATTACGGACTCATACATATTGGAAACTGGCGGACGGCCCGCGATCCAGCAGCGCAACCCAAAGCCATAGCCTTGAAACACAAAGCTAGCCACGGCGCCGACCATTCCCAACCGATACAGCCATGTACTGGAATGATAAAATGTGATGGCTAATAGGATCGTAGAGATAAGCGCGAGAATCCAAGCCCAACGAAAGGGGCGCAGCTGATTGAAGTGCACTTCGATTTGCATGTCTCGGGCAGTTGGGTAGAGTCCAGGATTTTGGGCCTTGGCCATTTCCTGAAACTTCTCAATATAGTCGTTGAGGCTTCCTTGAATTTTGGGATCGGTACTAGTGAAACCGGCGGCGATTAGCGTGAAGCGAATCTGCTGTTCCTGTGAATATTTATCGAAGCCGTGCCAAGCATCGGAGGTTTTCCAAGTCTCAGGACTTGGCGGCACCAGGCGAAGGAGTCGACCACTTATAAGTTCTTGCAAAAAGCTCATTTGGTTCGCCAGACGCTGCAGCGATTGAAAATAGGGATCTAATTTTTCTTGGGCCTTTTGTTTCACGTCGAGCTCTTGAAACTTGGGCATCAACCGGGGGCTGTGCATTAATTCTTGGGGACTGAAATGGGATTTCTTTTCGTCTAAGCCCAAATCTTTTTTTACGTCCCGGTTGGAAAGCTGCAAAAATTCGATCTGTTGCCAAACTTGCGGCTCAAAGGCGAGCGAAAACAATATCTCCAAGCTGTCTTTTTTCCGAAACTTCTCTCGCCCCGTGAGCAGTTCCACACCTTCGCGCGCAAAGGTATCGAGGGGTTTCACT
>CAYZLH010000070.1:0-241 GCA_964478795.1 uncultured Bdellovibrionales bacterium
TTCGTAACGTGTGCGAACATCTTCTGGTTCCTAATCGCAGCGAAGAGTTTTCACGTATGCGAACAATTTACTGCGGGCCCGTGGAGCAATTCTTTTTTGCTCCAATGAACTTCAACTTTCACGCCGAACATCATTTATACCCAGGTATTCCCTATTATAACTTGCCAAAAGCTCACGCCATTTTAGCAAAACAAAAGCACTACCACGAACAAGTAGAAGTGTATAAGAGTGGGTTTTTATC
>CAYZLH010000070.1:272-3100 GCA_964478795.1 uncultured Bdellovibrionales bacterium
AAAAGCGTTCGAGGAATCGTAGGATTAGTTGTTTCCAGTGCTAGATGCGTCTTTCTTTGGCGCGCAGTATTCAGCCGCAGCTATGAGCTGGCCTTACCTCCCGCATAGAGCTAAGTAATGCTTATTCAATAGTCCCGTCGCCCGCGGTGCCAATAGGGGCCTTTCAAATTTATCCTTTTCCTTTAGTTAAAGATTGGATTGCTAAGAATTTCATTTGTCATCAGAGTTTTTTACATTTGTATAAATGGAAATTATCGATAAACTTAATTCAAGTTTAGCGGCAGGCAGCGGACTTATACTTAATGGAGGAGTTGAAGATGCGTGCTATTGTTTTCTTGTTGATTTTGGTGTTTGTCCCTGACGCTTCAGCCACCTGGCTTTCCCCCGCGGACCTTCGCACAGATCTCAAGCCCGTAAGCCCAACTCGTTCGAATACAACGGAGGAGCAATTCCGCGCCGTAATTCGGGATTTGCAGGCGATTTATGCGCCCATTGCTACAATTCATGGCGGGAAGCTCAGTATTTCTGGCGATTGGAAAAGCGAGACACTGAATGCCGGCGCTGCGCAGATGTTTGGCAACTGGCAGGTGAAAATTACGGGTGGTCTCGCGCGGAGACCGGAATTGGCCACCGATGCGTTTACGTTAATTCTTTGCCATGAGCTGGGTCACCACTTCGGTGGCTTCGTGATTGGTCCGGCGCAAAATCCCATGGAAAAGCCCTGGGCGGCCAATGAAGGTCAGGCGGACTATTTTTCCACCCAAGTTTGCGCCAAAAAAGTCTGGGGCGGCGACCAAGCGAAGAATTCTGAGTTTCGCCGTAATGTAACGGAAAAAATTCAGTCTCGTTGCGATCCTGTTTGGGAAAATCGTGAAGATCAAGATCTTTGCTATCGCGTTCTTACAGCGGTGGAGTCGTTGACGGCGACCATGGCCGTACTGATGAAGAAACCCGTACCGGATTTTGACACTCCGGATG
Organism: uncultured Bdellovibrionales bacterium; assembly: GCA_964478795.1. Lineage (GTDB taxonomy): Bacteria > Bdellovibrionota > UBA1018 > CAIPTA01 > CAIPTA01 > JAKFYM01. Next base: position 1,251 of record CAYZLH010000070.1, read on the forward strand.
AATCAGCGGTGGAAAAAACTAGTCACAAGCATCCCTTGCCCCAGTGTCGGATGGACACGGCCAAAGAAGGCGCCTTGTGTCTAAGCTTATTTAACGATTCGATCATCCCTGGTAAAAAATCTCCGGGCGGAATTGAGGGAATCGAAGCGGAAAAGGACGCCGCCAAATATTCTTGCACGAATTATATGAATCACGTCGTGGGTGTTCGCCCCGCCTGTTGGTTCAAACCACGTTTATAGAGTTAACAGACTAGAGAGAGGAAGATTGTATGTTGCTATCACTGTTTTTATTATTCACGAATGTTGCGTTTGCCACTGGTCCCGAAATTTTTAAGGGGGAATGGGAAGGCACTGGAATTTATCAACGGGAAGGCCTGCAGACTTTCTGTCGAGAATTTACGATGAAGTTTGATGGGAATCGTTATCTGATGAACTTCTTGGGGGGGAATCGGGAGTGTGAGCGCCATAGTGAAAGATTTTACGCTGTGGCTATGGCTCATAGTGAAGGAAAATTATTCTACAATGGGAAAGAGGTAGGTTTCATTAAAGACAACGTTTTAGAGACCCGGTTTAGTATGCCTGAGGGTAATGGCCGCGTTCGCCACTGGCGCATGAGCATGCGAATTGAAGGCGACACCTTGGTATACGAGGAGAGTCGCACCATGGATTCCGAATCTACACCTTTGATTAGCTTTGCTGGTTTGTTGAAGAAAAAGAAAGAGTAGGTGGAACGATGCTTTTTTCTCTTATTTGTCTGTTGCTCAGCTCGCCAGATGTTTTGGCCAAGTCTTCTGATTGGAAGATTTCCCAAGCTGTGGAAACTCGTCTGCAGAAGTATGGTAGAGCGGACGTGCTGTTGTTCCTGAAAAATCGCGCGGATTTGACGACAGCTACCGAAATAGACAATCGAGAAAAACGCATCCGTTTCGTTTACGACCAGCTGCGCACGGTAGCTCGCGAGTCACAGGCAAAACTTTTGGCGCGACTTGAGGCGGAGAATATTTCCTACCGCTCCTTCTATCTTGTGAATGCCGTGGCCGTAGAAGACTTATCTGCAGAGCAAGTTCAGTCCCTGGCTGAACGTGAAGAAATTCAAAGTGTGGAACTCGACGTGGAGGCAAAGCTGCAACTTCCCGAATCTGAGCCGAATTTGATTCCGCCGGAGAGTCTCTTCAGTGCTCCTGACCATTTGAAGCTCATTGGCGTCGATAAGGCCTGGGCCGACGGGAATCAAGGTTTCGGCATTGTGATCGCCGGTCAAGATTCGGGTTATCGCTGGGATCACCCGGCGCTCAAAAGTCAGTATCGCGGAAACTCATCCTTCCTCGTGCGCCACGATTACAACTGGCACGATGCCATTCGCTCGAAGAAGGGATCGATCAACGCTAGCTGTGGTTATGCCACGCGCGAACCCTGTGATGACTCCGGCCACGGCACCCATACTATGGGCACCATGGTGGGTTTTGAATGGGCCACAAAAACGAATCCGATCGGTGTGGCGCCACAGGCAAAATGGATCGGCTGTCGCAATATGGATAAGGGTGTGGGACGAGCCTCCACCTATTTGGAGTGTTTTGAGTTTTTCCTCGCGCCCTATCCCTACGGTGGAAATCCAAAAGTGGATGGGAATCCCGCCATGGCTCCACACATCATCAATAATTCCTGGGCTTGCCCGGCTTCCGAGGGCTGCAAAGGGGGCGAGTTTGTGCAAGCCATCGATGCCCTGCAAGCGGCGGGAATCCTGGTTGTTGCCTCGGCGGGTAACGATGGGCCCGGATGCGCATCAGTGGGCGATGCTCCTGGCTCTTATTCGGGAAAAATCTTTTCCGTGGCAGCCTATGATCATCGCAA
>CAYZLH010000070.1:3110-9265 GCA_964478795.1 uncultured Bdellovibrionales bacterium
TGAGATCGCCTATTTTTCGAGTCGCGGTCCCTCAAAATTTAATGGCGGCCTAGGCCCCAATATTACCGCGCCAGGAAACGCCATTCGCTCTGCTGTGCCCGGTGGCGGACTGGGAGATGGTCTTTACGACTATAAAAGTGGCACGTCGATGTCAGGCCCGCATATCGCTGGAGTCGTGGCGTTGTTGTGGTCGGCCCAGCCTGAATTGATCGGAAAAATCCCCGAAACCATTCGCCAATTGGAAAAAACGGCAACGCCCAAAACCAGCAGCCAGTCGTGTGAAAAGTTTCCTGGCAGCCAAGTGCCCAATGCTGTTTTCGGCTTCGGTATTGTGGATGCCTATCGCGCTATCAATACTCCACTGTAGTGGGGCGTGAGTTCAGCATGAACTGCACATAGGCTGCGCGCGATCCCGCGCCTAATTTCGGTGTTCACTATTGTTCGTTATTGGGCGCGATCGTTCTTACGGTTTCTTTTTTTCCTGATCTTGGAGAATCTTGGCATTGCGTTGCCAGCCTTCCCACTTTGCCCGCGAATGAGCGCGATTTTGAAAATTCGCAAATTCCGATTTTTCCATGCGCAAGATATCTTCCAGTGGTTGCCATTCCACGAGCGGTTCGCCCATTTCTTTACGCCCCATCTTTAAGGAATGCGAATTCCACGGACACACTTCTTGGCAGATATCGCAGCCCAGAATCCACGGATCCATTTTCGTGGCGATGGGGGCGGAGATCTCTCCGCGGTGTTCGATATTCCAGTAGGGAATGCATTTATTGCTATCCACCGCGCGGAGATTTTCCAGAATTGCGCCCGTGGGGCAGGCGTCGATGCATTTGCGGCACTTGCCACAATGATCGGCCATTAAGGGATCCGGCGCGAGCGGCGCTGTGGTCACAATGCTCGCCAGCCAAAGCCAAGAGCCCCAATCGGGATGGATGAGCATGGCATTCTTGCCGATCCAACCCATTCCACTTTGCGCGGCGTAAGCGCGTTCACTCAAGGGGCCAGTGTCCACATAGGCCAAGGATTTTGCGCCACAAGCCTGGTCTAAGTTTGCGGCCAGGGCCTGTACCTTCGGCAAAAGGGTGTGGTGATAGTCTTCGTTCACTGCATAGCGAGCCACTTTGCCAGATTTTTCCGCCGGTGGACTTTGGTTTCCCCCGGGAAAAGGCACGGCCAGCATGATTACCGCCTTGGCGCCGGGAAGGATTTTTTCCAAATCTTTTCGTTTGGCGAGTTGCGAGCGCAAATAAAACATTCCAGCGCCATAGCCTTGCTGCACCCACCATTCATAAAAGTCAGAATGTTTTTTTTCTAGGGGACCAGAGATCCCACAAAGGGCAAATCCCAGCGATTTTGCTTCTTGCTTCACCCATTCGGAGTTCAAAGTGCTAACTCTTCCCAGAGGATTTTGTGAAACTGTAGGCGCGTATCTATCCAGCGCCCATCAGACCGCGCTGGATGCACGCGATTGCTAAAGAGGGCCACCTTGATGCCGGAGGGTTCATGAAACCAAATGTTTGTGCCGGTGAAGCCGGTATGTCCATAGGCCGTGGCGAAGGCCGGTCCGGGAAAGGGGCGCAGGCCAGGGTAAGTGCTAAAGCCAAAAGAAAACGTGCCGGGATCGGGCTGAGTGCGCCGTAAAAATTCTGGATTGGATTTGGCTTGCTTGAGGAGATGTTCAAAGGCGGTCATGGCATCGCGAGCATTGCCAAAGAGGCCGGCGTGTCCGAGGCAGCCGCCAAAGGCCCAGCAGTTGTCGTCGTGCACTTCGCCTTGCAGGGTTTTCTTGCGCCATGGGCAGGTCTCTGTGGCCACAAAGCGACTCTTCTCGGCCAAGAGACCATACATTCGCGCCGGTGCGGGCGCATGAGGAAGCGTAACAAATCCCAAATTTTCTAATTTCAACCGCGACACAATTCGTTCATGAAAAATTTCCGGCAAGGGTTTGCCATAAAGACTCTCGAGCAACATTCCCAACAACATAAAACCCAAATCCGAATACACCTGCACGCCAGGTTCTTTTAATCCAGCTTCGCAGATCCATTGCAGCAGCGGTTTTTGATCGCCCAATGTTGCTTCGCCTTTTTCGTGTTTGCGAAAAAATTCGATATGGGCAGGCAAGCCGGAGCCATGACGAAGAAGATCGGAAAGTTTCGTGCTGGCCGATGGAAAGCTAGAAAAATATTTCCGCACCGGATCGTCGAAGGAAAACTTTCCCTCAGATTCCGCCATAAAAAGCAGATTCACAGTAGATAAAATTTTTGTTACCGAGGCGAGATCAAAGAGCGAGTCGGCAGCGGTTTCGCGGGGAGTGGCATCGGTGGTGGCGTAGGCATGGTTGCCCAAATACCATTCTATGTCTTCCATACCGGGCCGACGGAGGAGAAATCCTACGGCACTGGCCTGCTTCTGGCCCAAAGCTTCGAGCAAATACGCTTTGGATTTGGCTAATTTCATAGCTCCAATTGTATCAGCGCCTGGATGCTAACGATAGCCAGTTTTACAGCAAAAAATACGAAGAGAATCGCTACGGTCCGATACAGCAGGTGCAGATTCTTATTGCTCTGAAAATAGGGCCGAAAATAATTAAACAAATAGCTCAAGAGAATGGTGGAGCAAAACCAGCCAATCTCGAACAACACAATGAATAGCCATTTTCCGCCGGGAATGAGTTGATCCAAAGCCATGGCCTGCGGGGTACAAACGGTGATCCAAAATATCCAGGCCATGCCGTTTAAGAGGGAAACCATAAACACACGGCGATTGGTAAAAAGGGGTTCGTGCTCGGAAATTTCCCGAATTTTCCACAAGTCCCAAGAGAGACTAAAGAGAATCAAGGAGCCAAAGATACTTAAAGCGGAAAAGATAATGCTATTGGAGTCCAGCACCGAAAGCGCGGCCACACAAACCACCGACATCACCATTTCGCCGATTCCAGCCGTTATCACAATCCGGCGGGCACTCTTCCAGCCATTCCGAATGGTTTCCGTAAATACGGCTGTAACTACAGGACCGGGGATGAGTCCACATAAAAAGCCTAAAAAGAGCACTTCCGCGAGGCGCAAAATCATGGGCGAACCATAGCAGAAATCCGGGCCCCAAAATAGCGGTAGGTGCGGACGGGAGGCGCATTTTTTTCTCGTGAATGCCGCGTTGGGCTGAAGGCAATTCTCACTCGGTTCTCTTCCCTTTTTGTGATAGAAACTTGGCATGCGAAAACCCAATCCCCAAATGTCGATTGAAGAACTGAAAACCGCGGCCATCGAACTGCGCTCTTGGTGCATCAAGATGATTACCGCTGCTGGAAACGGACACCCCGGCGGAAGCCTTTCCCTGGCTGATTTGCTGACGGCGTTTTATCTAAAACTTTTGAAACACGATCCGCAGAACCCGCAGTGGAAGGAACGTGATCGTTTTATTCTCAGCAAAGGTCACGGCGTGCCGGCGCTTTATGCAGCCATGGGCATGACGGGCTACTTCCCGGTAGAAAAAGTAATGACCCTTCGCCAGCTCGGTTCACCGCTGCAAGGCCATCCGGATCGGGCCCGCTTGCCGGGAATTGAGGCTAGCACCGGTTCGTTGGGACAAGGCTTATCCATTGCTCAAGGGGCTGCTCTGGCCATGCGCTTAGATAAGATCGACTCCATGGTTTATTGCGTAATGGGAGATGGTGAAATTCAAGAAGGCCAAGTGTGGGAAGCGGCACTTTCGATCCCCATGCACAAGCTGGATCACCTCTGCGCTATTGTGGATTGGAACAAAGGGCAGATCGATGGCCAAGTAAAGGACGTGATGAATATTGAGCCCATCGCGGATAAATTTCAGGCCTTCGGTTGGAACGTGCTTTCCATCAATGGTCACGACATGAACGCCATCGTAAATGCCGTGGAAAAAGCCAAGGCTATTGCCAAGGCTGGAACGGGAAAACCCACCTTAATCGTGGCCGACACTCTCAAAGGCAAAGGCGTTAAATTCATGGAAGAAGGCAAGAATGCCTGGCACGGAAATGCCCCCAGCAAAGAACAAGCAGAAAAAGCATTGGCCGAAATCGCCCAAGGTTTGAAGGAGTAGAAGATGATTGATACTAGCGTAAAACCCATAGCGACCCGCCAAGCCTTTGGTGAAACTCTAGCGAAACTTGGTGAAAAATATCCACAGATTGTGGTGCTGGATGCCGATTTGGCGAAGTCGACGAAATCGGAACTCTTTGCCAAAAAGTTTCCCGAGCGTTTTTTTGAAATGGGAATTTCCGAAGCCAATATGATTGGCGCCGGTGCTGGTCTAGCACTCAACGGCAAAGTACCCTTCATCTGCAGCTTCGGTGCTTTCGTGACGGGAAGATTTGACCAAATTCGCATGAGCGTTTGTTACACCCGCGCTCCCGTAAGAATCGTGGGCACCCACGCCGGCGTGGGCATTGGCGAAGACGGTCACTCGCAAATGGCCTTGGAAGACTTGGCCTGCTTGCGCACTCAACCCGAGATGGCTGTGCTCCAACCGGCCGATGATCTCGAGACTGCGGCCATGGTGGAAGAGCTGATTCATTATCCCCATCCCGCCTATTTGCGCCTCACTCGTCAAAACGTACCGCGCGTGCATGCGCCCGACACCAAATTTAAGATCGGCAAGATTCATTCCCTAAAGGCAGGGAAAGATGCACTCATCTTGGCCACCGGTGGAGTGGTTGGCGAGTCGCTAATGGCCGTGGATAATTTAGAGCGTAAGGGTCTATACATCGAAGTAGCCAACGTTTCTTCGATTAAGCCGCTCGACACAGAATTTTTGCGCGAAGCCCTTAAGCGTCACAAAAAAATCATCACCGTAGAAGATCACTATTTGATCGGTGGACTTGGTGGAGCGGTGGCCGAATTTATGGCTGAAGAAGGTTCCGGAAAACTCTTCCGCGTGGGCGTGAACGATCGTTTCGGTCAATCAGGAACTCCGGAAGCACTCTATGAGGAATACGGCTTAGACGCCCCTCGCTTAGAGAAAAAATTCGAATCCTTCCTACGAGGATAATGTGAAACCAGCTTTTCTCGATCATATCGGAATCGCCGTTACCCCGAACTCTCGTTTGGCCGAGGCCCTGAAAATTCTTGGGCTGCCGATTACGGGCACCGAGCGAGTGGAGCGGGAAAAGGTGGACACCGAGTGGATTCCACTGCCCGTGCAACCAGGAAATGTGGAGCTATTAAAGCCCACGGAACCCGACAGCACCATTGGCAAGTTTTTAGCGAAAAACGGACGCGATGGCATTCATCACCTCAGCTTTCGCGTGGAAGACATTCGCGCTGTATCGACTAAATTAGAGCAGGCCGGTTTCCGCTTGATCTATCCAGAGCCCAAAGCGGGGGCACATAATTGTTTGGTGAATTTTCTCCATCCCCAGACTACGGGTGGAGTGCTGTTAGAGATATCTGAGAAAACCAAATAGGGCTGCCGGAAATTTTTTGACCTAGAAATTTTTCCTTATGCCATACTTTTTCCATGATGTTTGAAATCACACGCTACCTATTAGGCATCGTTTTCGTGCTATTCGGGTTAAATGGTTTTTTTCATTGGTGGCCCCTGCCAAAAATGAATCCACAGATGATGAAATTTAACGACGACCTGATGAACACCAAAATCATTATGCCGGTCGTAAAGGGATTTGAGGTGGTCTGTGGAGCATTACTAGTAATCAACCAGTTCACGTTTTTGGCGACGCTTGGACTATTGCCAATTTGTTTCTTTGTTGCTTTGGCCCATTTTACGTTTAATCGCCCCAAGGGGATTCCCATTGGCCTGCTTTTTCTATTCTTTCCTGGCGTGCTGATTCATCACCACTGGACGCTATTCCTCAGCATTCTACGTTGAAGTAGAGCAAGCTCGCTAAGTGCTTGGGATATTTTTTCTAGTTGGTGATTCGTAAGAAATAAAAAAGGCCGAATCCTCAGATTCAGCCTTTTTTCTACGGGGAAAAAAGTCAGCCCGTGCCGCGAATCAAATGATCGCAAAAGAATTTTTTCAGTTCCATACGGTGATCTTCGGAGAGGTTGAGAAATTCAAAACCACAGCCAGCCTTGGGGCCGCGACGAACTTCGCGTACGATGCGGGCGGTGACATTGCGAATTTGTTTTCCATTAGGCAGGGTAAATGTGAGCAGAGAGTAG
>CAYZLH010000071.1:0-9248 GCA_964478795.1 uncultured Bdellovibrionales bacterium
GAGTAATTCAAATCGATCAGTCGGAGCAGCTCCACCCTTCCTCGCTCAAAATACCGGGCATGATTCGAGTGATGCACAATTCCCATCGCATCGGTTTCTGAAAACGGAATTCGATACGGAAGTTGGCAATAGCGTTTGATTGCTCCAGTGCTCACACGCCCTCCGTGATGCTGGGATGAGTTTTTACAAAGCTCGGACGCTTCTCATGATAACGCAAAAAGGCCAAAAGATTGGGATACTGCTCCAGCGAGGGAACCATCTTTCGAAAGAGCGCCCATTCGAGAAAGCAAAATAAATTGAGTTCGAGCAAGCTCAGCTCGTTCGATTTTCCATAAAATTTCTGCGAACCGAGATCTTTATCGAGCCAGGCCAAGGAGGCCACGAGCGCGGCTTGCTCTTGTTGGAAAAAGGGATAGTCGGGAGAAATTCCGTTACGCTGCCCGCGAATAATTTTTACGCCCGAATCCATGCCGCCATTCATAATGGCTAGGCGCTGTTTGTGTTCAACAATATCCCCTTCCGGGTAAACACGTAGCTGGCCGCGGCCATATTTTTCGATCAAATACTCACAAATCAGATCGGATTCCACCAATCGGCGAGCGCCATCTTCCAGGGTGGGTAATTGCAAAAGTGGGTTGTTAGCGAATTGTTTAGGTTGAACCGCCATTAAATCCGTAAGGACAGAAAATTCATAAGGAATCTGGAGTTCCTGCAGCACGATCCGCACTTTTCGGGTAAAATGAGAGGGGTAAGTTCCATAAACTTTCATTCTGCCCTTATAGTATAAATTATGAGCTTAGACCACGACCTAGAAGCCGCAAAACACGTGATTCTCTCCCATGGAGTGGTGGCCTTACCCACAGAAACGGTTTATGGCCTAGCCGCCTCCATTCATAGCGAAGAGGGCATCAAAAAGATCTTTGCCATCAAAGAAAGGCCCTTTTTTGACCCCCTGATCGTGCATATCAGCGATCGTCAGCAGCTCACCCAGGTGGTGGCGAAAATGCCGCCCCTGGCGGATTTTCTGGCGAAAAAATTCTGGCCGGGACCCCTCACCCTTGTGCTACCAAAGCACCCCCAACTCAACCCCCTTATTACCTCTGGTTTAGAAACGGTGGGCGTAAGAATGCCGGCCCATCCCGTGGCCAGGGCGTTGATTGAATTGTGCAAGGTTCCCCTGGCCGCTCCAAGCGCCAATAAATTTGGCAAAACTCGCCCCACCAAGGCCGAACATGTGGCCAAGGGATTTGAAAAAGATCAGATTTTGATTCTGGATGGCGGACAATCAGAGGTGGGCCTCGAATCCACTGTGCTAGAAGCGAACGAGGAAAATGGAAAAGCGATTCTGACGATCTTTCGCCCCGGGGCCGTGACCGAGGATGTGTTGCGGGCGGCGATGACGGAGCGAGGCGGACCCTTCGAAATCGTGCGAAAATCCAGTTTGGCAAGTCCGGGAAATGTGGAGCATCACTATATGCCCAACATCCCGCTCGTCATTGTGAATCAGGAAGAGCCGAATTTAAAACAACAGCGTCGGGATGAAATTTGTAAAGATTTTGAGTTTGATCGTAATGTGCGCGGAGCGGAATTGAAGTTAGACCAAAGCCCGAAGCTGGCGGCGCGTTCGCTTTATGCACGCATGAGGGAATGTTCCGACAGTGGTGCTTCCTTTATCTACGTGCTTCGCCGAAAGGATCAAACCGGTGGACTATGGGACGCCATTTGGGATCGCTTGCAGCGAGCGGCGAGCCGGTCGTATTAGTGGAAGCGCGGTTGAACACATGCATTTCTAAAAAATGGAATCTATCTGGAATAAAATCTAGCCTGATTCTCTGGCTACTTTTGCCGCGTTTTTTACGGACTTATTCCTTTTGCCTAGAGATCTATGGCGCAGCGCTCAGCTCGGCCCTTTCACTCGCTTCACACTCACTAACCTTCCACCGGAGGGCGGGCCAAAAAATCGCATAAGCTAAGCCACTGAGATAATTAGAAATGTGAATAATAACCATTAATTGAAATCACGCCAAATTACGTCGAATCCCGCAAAGTTCCGCGAAAAACCGGCGATTCACGCACAAATCACGTACAAAATGAAATTTTCGCGAAGATTAGGGGCCAACAGGCTCCGCCAATGAAGATGAGAACGTTATCTTTAAATGTAGTGCTTGATTTGTACATATTATGTATGTACAATAAAACATGCAGTTTGAATGGGACGAAAAGAAAAACCAGCTAAACATTAAAAAGCATAAAATTTCTTTTGAAGAGGCTCAAACTGTGTTTTTTGATCCATTAACAAAGGTAGCTGAAGATCCTTTACACCCAGCTAGGGAGCAGCGTTTCTTAGCAGTCGGACATAGCGCCTCCAGCCGGCTGCTCTTGGTTGTTCATTGCTACAGAGAAAAAGAAGAATTAATCAGAATAATCAGTGCCAGAAAAGTAACTCAATCTGAACGCAAACAGTACGAGGATGGATTATGAAAAAAAACTACGATTTAAAACAGATGAAATGGAAATCCAACCCTTACCTAAAGCACCTGAAAAAATCGGTAACAATTCGCTTTGATCAAGATGTGGTGGAATACTTCAAAGCCTTGAGCGAGCAAGAAGGCCTCCCTTATCAAACACTAATGAATCAGTTTTTACGATTTTGTAAAGAAGAACGGCTCAGGCCCAATACTAGCTGGAAAAAGCGATCTGCATAGGTCAAATCTCAAAGAGACGCAACTAGAGCAAGCCGTAAACTTCGTCACCCACAAACACGAAGTTTTTATTCAGATTGAAAAAGATTTACCTGCGCGCCCCTGGGCGCAAATAAAAACATATAAAGCCAAGCAATATTTCTGCGTTGGTCAGAATCCTAACGCTGGGTCTAATTTCATGCTGATTTCTTGGTGACGTTCTCATTCCGGCAATCTGGTGAATGAAAAAAATTAAACAACGCAGCCGTCAGATCACAATTAGGTAAATGTCAGTTAGCCATTTGGGATCGCTTGCAGCGCGCGGCGAGCCGATCCTATTAGTGGAAACGCAGTTGCCCGCGTGAGTTTTAAAATATTTTGAGCTGTTACCTCTTTGACTGACGAATCCTCGCTATTTTTAACCGGTTCTCAGTGCGTTAGCGACTCTGGTCGCTAATAAAAAAGGAAGATATATAAAAATTTATTTACTATTTCTTTGACAAGTTTTCGCCTTCGCTTCAGCCTTATATTTCCAAAAATATAGATGTGCCCTTGTGGTGGGGCAGTGAAATGGAGTTCACATGAAGTATCTAGCGTTGGCGTTGACGCTGCTGCCCCTCTTTGCCCAAGCCGAGGAAAAATCTCTGGCCGCCATCGGTGTGGTGCGCTTGCAGCCCGAGCAACCGAAAATTGGCGAACGAATCGCTGCTGTTCTGCAGCTGCACACTGAACTGGAGCGGAAAGAAATTGCCGCAAAATTTTATCTCGGCAGTGTGCCGCTCCTGGTGGAATCGCAAAGCAAAACGCTCTTTCTCGCCAATATCAATCCCTTTACGGAAGTGAAGAAAGATCAGAACCTACGGGTGGAAATCTTCACCCGAGATGCGAAAAAAGCGGCGCGACTCCAGGGATCGATCCTGAAAATCAAACAGGAGATTCGCGCCCTCGACCAAGAAATCGCCAATGAAACCGATCCCCAGCGAATCGCGGAACTAGAGGCCGTAAAGAATCAAAAAAATCTGTTCTTGCAACAGGCGGAGCAACAATTAGAAGGTTTGAACAAATACTTTCAAACCATTGAAAAACCTTTCACCGTCGCCGCCGATCCGCAGAATTTAGATTATCCCTATATTACCACCATCACCCCCGATGCCGTGATCACCGGCAAACGCACTAAGATCAAAATCTTTGGGGAACGCTTTGGGCTAAATCCCACGGTGAAAATGGGGGACCAAAACGCCACTCTGCTCAATGCCTCGGCCACAGAAATTGAAGTGCTGGGCCCGAACTTTTCCACGGCCGGTCTAAAGGAAGTGGAGCTACGCTTTCCGGCCGACGGTGCCACGCCGAAAAAGAATGCCGTGAAATCTGATTCTCTCTTCGCCACCTCCGTGGGCGTGCTGCAGAATCTACGCCCCGTGGCCGTGACCACGGGCTATGTGCGCGCCATTTGGCCCGTGCTGGCCCCCGTGCAACTCACCGGCACCAATTCCTATGATGAAAATGGCGATACTCTCACCTTTCAATGGGAAGTGGTGGCGAGCCCCGCCGGATCTGTCTATCCCGCGGGCACCCTGCTCGCCGATAGTCCCACCCCCAGCATCACCCCTGACAAGTTAGGACTTTTTCGTGTGCGCCTGCGCATGAAAGAAACCAATACCGAACAAGAATTACAATCCTTTCCCAGCATCGTAACCATCGAGGTAAAATAATGAATCTGCTACTTTCACTTCTTTGTGCAACCCTTTCCTTCGCTCAACCGGAACTCTTAGAGATCAGTTGCGATAAACAAAACTATGTGGTGAACGAATCGGCCATTCTGCGGGCTAGCATTTCCACCAAACCATCCGATCCCGATTTTGAACTGGATCTTATCTCCACCCTCAACGGAAACGAGCAACCGCTCCAGCGCAGCACGGATTTTGAATTTTATGCGCAAACTACCCTCACCGCCGTGGGTTCCTATGCGTGGATGGTGCAAGTGGTGCTGCAAGAAAAGCAATATGCCAAAGATTTGAAAGAGGCCATCGCCGGAATCACCCAAGAAATTCAAAATATCGACGAAGAACTCCTCACCGCCACTGATCCCGATCGAATCGCCCAACTGCAAGCGGCCCGGATAAGAAAAGTGGAACTTCGCTCCGCCACCCAAACGGAATTGGCCAACCACCGCACCCCCGTGGGCAATCCCTCCCAAATCACTTTCATCGCTGAATAAGGAATATTTATGAAAACTCTACTCTTAGCCGCTCTTCTCCTCGCTCCACTTTCCACCTGGGCGATTTCTTCCCATGAAGCAACCCAGCTCGTAAATCGCGTGAAAGCTCGAAAACTTTCTGTGCCCTTTCTGAAAGTGGCCATCTCGCCCGCGCAACCCGCCCAGGGCGATCAACCCACCTTCTTCGTGCAACCCACCACCACCTTCGAAGGTTTGGAAATTTTAACAACAGCCACCTTCGATGGCGCGCCCATCACGCTCGAACATCCCGCGCCCAATCTCTGGAGCTATTCCCCGGGCGCTTTGCATGAAATTCGCACCCACCAATTCGCTGTCACCGTAAAAGCGCAAAATGCCCAAGACGCCGAAGATCTGCGCAATGCGATTCAAAGCATCCAAGGAGAAATTGATGCCCTCAACGATCAAATCGAGGCCGAAACCGATCCGCAAATTCGCGATCAACTGATCGCGCAACGAGATCAGAAAATTCAGGTGCGCGACCAATTGCAATCCACCCTCGATAACCTGCCCTTTTCCCTCGCCAGCGAAACGAAATCCCTCACCATCGCCGCTAGCGCCTCTGGCCCCAAGGTGCTGCAAGTTTCCCCTAATATCGGCGGCACTCAATCGGGCAATTTGCTTACCATCACCGGTCAAGGCTTTGGCTTCGGCTCTCAAGTGATTCTTGGCGGAAAATCGCTTCCGATCCTCTCCACCTCCGCCACGGAAATTAAAGCCATCGCCCCCGATTATCCCGAAGGACTCAAATCCATCGAGGTGAAATTCACGCAAAGTGGAATCAAGAAAAACGCAGTTTTGGAAAACGCCTACTATGTTTCCGAATCCCTCAACGGTCCCGCCAATGCCGCCCCCACCTTCAGCTCCACCGATGTGGACGTGGTGTTACTCACGCAGGGCGCGCCGCTGCGCGGTTGGTTGACCTTGATCGGTGAGCCGCAAGATACCGATGGCACCATCGCTTCCTGCCTCTGGAACTTTGGCGGAATGTCGGTCTATGGCGATCCCGCCGATTTTTGTTTCGCCAACGTGGAATTTCCCGCACCGGGAAATTATCCCTTCTCCCTCACCATTCAAGACAATCAGGGCGCTACAGCCACGATCCAACAAAGTCGCATGGTGCTAAGCTCCGCGCTTCCCACCGGACGCTTCACCATCGATCCAATCGCCGGTACCTCGCCCGTGACCATCCAAATGGATGCTACCCTCTCCGCCGATCCCGATGGCACGCCCATCGATCTCTATCGCTGGCGCTTTCCTGGACTCCCTGGAAATATCCTAGGCGTGACCGCCCAGCGCGAGTTTACAGAATCCGGCGTGCGCACCATTCGCACCACCCAAGTGCAGTTTAATTTCGCCGGAGTGCAAGGGCTTAACATGCGCAAGGACTTACGCGTGCCCGTCTATATCGACGAAACTCCGCCCGCCCACGGCCTAGAGCCCGTGATCCAAATCGAAGCCCCCACCAGTTGGCAAACCACCGTGGGAACTCCCATCACTCTCGATGCTGCCCAATCCTTCGATGCGGAAATTGGTGCCTCCATTGCTGGTTTCGAGTGGGATGCTAGTAATCAGAGTTGCACCACCAATTGCACCGGCACCAATTCCACCTTTAGCCCCACCTTCGCACAAGCGGGACACTACTTTCCCCATCTCAAAGTCACCGACAACCTCGGTGGTTTTTCCGAAACCTTGGCAGAAATTCACGTGGTGAACCAAGGCCTCGCCCCCCGCGCGAGGGTTAGCCAAGAAGCAGAGGAGGGCACCGCGCCCTTCACCGTGGGCTTCGATGCCACTCGCTCCTTCGATTTCGATGGTTTTTTGCAAAGCTACGAGTTCGATACTGGAATTTCTGGTGATACCCTTCGCTCCGGCGCTGAGCAGAGCGTGACCTATGCCGACCCCGGCGTGTACTTCCCCCAATTCAAAGTGATTGATGCCGATGGGAACTGGTCATCGTGGGTGGGCACAGTGTTTGTGAACCCAGTGACGGCGAAAACGAAAAAATCCTCCACGAAACATGTGAAAAAGGCGAAAAAGATCGCCGCCCTCTCCGATGACAAAGAAGAACAAAGAGAGCGCGCGAAACAAAAACGTTTGCTCACTCAAGCTTGCTCCTCGGGCCAAGGCTCCGCGTGCTTCACTTTATCGAAGCTCTATCTTGAAGAAGGAAATACCGAAGGTGCTGCCCTCTTGAAAGATCGCGCCTGCACCCTCGGGCATCAACCGGCCTGTGGACCAAGGAGTGCCCAATGAAACGATTCTTCTTTGCCCTGGCCTTGCTGAGTTCTTCTTTCGCAGAGGCGGGATTTTTAAATCTTCAGCCCGATTCCCCCCAATACCAAAGCGGGGACCGTGCTGTGATCTTAGCATCGGTGAACCATCACAGCGAAAATCCCAATCAGGATGTCTGGGTGACCTATCTCCTCGATGGAGAAGAAGTGGATTTCTTGCGCGTTTCCTTCAATCAATTTTTGGGATTTCCACGCCTAACCTCGCCCGGCAACAAAAGCGTGGTGGTGCAAGCCTATTTACAAAATCAAACGCAGGTAGAACAAACGGAAGAAAAGATCGCCCTCCTCGATGCCGATCTACAATTTTTCCTTCGCCGGAAAGAAATTGAAAAAGACCCAGAGAATCTAGAGCAAATCGAAAAGTCGATTCAAGATCTTCAAGGGAAAATCGCGGCACTAAAGGAAATTTTGCACCATGAACGAGCCCTGTTAGAGGTAAAACTGTTGCCTGTGCCCGTATCACCAACTACGGGCCAGGCCACTCCACCAATTGGCCAAGCAATTTCTCCGCTGGCGGTTTTTGATCTATTGGCAGAATCTCCCACGGTGCCCGTGGGTGAAAGAGCGAAATTCATCGCCACGCCGAATACCAACTTCTACGCTCCTGATGGGTATTATGAACTCGTATGGCGCTCTACTTTCTTAGGAGGGACTATTCCCGCCCGCTCCGTGGGGAATACGTTTGAGTTTCTCTCAGCTCCTCTGCAAACGAGCCATCTAGGCAATCAAACTTTCTCCCTCTCGCTCGATTTGCGCGCGAAAAAGCAGGGTGACTTTTTGCGAACGGCGCTAGCGCAATTGCAAAAACGCATTCGACTCTATGAAGAGCGAAGCCGCAGCGAAAATCGCAAGGTGTATTGGCAGTGGAAGATTGCACAACTACTAGAAGGCAAAGCACTTTTGCAACAAAGGCTAAACGATACGATTCCAGTGGCCACAAATTCGATTCAAATCACCGTAGTTCCGGGGGCGAAATGATTGCGTTACTTTTCTCTATTCTATTTTCCGTCGCGCAAGCCTCCGGTTGGATCAGCATCGAAGCCGATCGCGGGAATTTGCTCTATTCCCCCGGTGATCAGGCGGAATTTCGCTTGAAGCAAAATGTGTTTATGGAAGATCCGAGTTTCTTTACGGAAACGACCATCGAACAAACGGGGAGCACGCCAGCACCGATCACTTTCACCGCAGGCCGAGGATTTTTTCAATCGGCGGCGCTCAACGAAAGTAACAAAACTTTCCGCGTGATCACGAAATTAAAAGAAACGAACAGCACTTGGGAAAGCACCGTGCAGGATGAAACCATTGAATTGCAGTTGAGTGAGGGAATGAGCCATGAATAAGATTTTCCTTTTTGCGGTATTTTTATTTTCCGCGCTGTTTTCATTTCATGCCTCGGCCAACTGCCGAATTGAGACCACGGGTTCGATCATTGGCGAATCCAATTGGGTGGGAACGATTCATCCCATTTTTGATTATACTTCCATTCAAGCAAGAGTGGAGGGTTGCCCACCTCCAAGCCCCGGCGCCACCTATGAATACGTGTGGTGGGTCGCTGGATTCCCAGTGCCAAATGCCAACAGCCCCACTATTTCAATTCCTTTTCCGCTGACGCAACTGGATCCATCATATATTTCTGGACCCGGCCAAAATTTAATTGGCGTGAGAATTCAAGAAATCGGTACCTGCGAAGAGTGTTATGACTATTTTCTTTTTGATGCACCTTGGACGATCGTTGGCCGAAAGCCTCAGCCACCTTCAGTATCTGTTACGGTAGGCGGGTCATCGAACGTCCGGCTTATTAATGTAACCACAGTTGACCCTGATCCAGTAGGAGAGCCACGAAACATCGAAATGACTTACAAAGTCGAGATCGATGGAAGCCCAGCGAATAATATCTATTATTGCACCGGCGAAGGAAATCATATTGCAAAGGTCTATGCCGGAAATCCCCTTCAGGAACCTTACGTCTCGATCGTCTATTCCGATCCAACCACAGTAAATTTTACCTGCGGTCCATTTTCTGCCACCGCCGATGAA
>CAYZLH010000072.1:0-9165 GCA_964478795.1 uncultured Bdellovibrionales bacterium
GAATTTCCACTCTCTTTTTTTTCAGCAAAAGCGTAGACGGTGCTGGTAGCGTTGGAGTTGGGGGCGTAAAGAAATCTTGGAAGGCGCGTTCTTCACGAATTTCTTTCCAAACAGGATGGGCAGCTGAAGCAATTTTATCGGTGGCCCCGAGTTCGCGTTTTTGAATGCTGATTTTAATTTGTTGGGAATTTAAGGGCCCAAGGGTGTGCCCACGAAATTTTACAAACCAACGCTCCTCTTGACCGTTCATTTTTCTATCATACAGGGATTTTTGGCAGAAAAAAAAGCTCCACCGGGGGGTGGAGCTTTTTACAAGGTCGATTGGGGACTAGAGGGATTACATTAGCGAGTAAATAGCGGTTAAGCTAATTCCCATGTCTTTGGTATCTCTCAAGGCAGGGGGGAAATCCAAATACGGGTTTAAGAACAAGCGCTTAGTAACCTGGATGTTTGCTCCGGGAGACACGTAATCGTTGGTTTTATAGGTACCCCATTTGGTGAATAAGCTCCCTCTAGTGGAGTGAGTCATATCGAAACCGTATTCCAGGTAACCGGAGATCTTTGGTGTGAACGAATACTCTACCGTAGGAGTCATGAGAAAAATCATGTCGTTTCGGAAGGGGTCGCCGTTCGCGGCAATTCGTTGAGCATTGGTGCGCGAGCTCATTCGATATTGCAACAAAGTTGAGGCAGAGATGGTCAGGTTACCATCCATAAAGGATTTTGACGGAGTTAACACCATTCGAATGGAGCCTTTTCCTGCTTCATTTCGGCTAGCGGCATCTACCGCTCTTTGCGTATTTCGCGAAATTGGAGCGTAGTAGCGGATGTAACCAGTTAGGCTCGTGCCATATCTTTGGCTCGACCAAATATTGCTGTTGGAAAATGTAACGTATGGATCTTTGAACACCAATGGATCGTCATTGGGATTTTCATTAATAATTTGTCCGGCAGATTGGGTTACACCCACTCCCCACTTACTACCAATTTTATAGGAAAGTCCCAAGTAGTGGTTCAAGGTGATATTTGTGCCATCACCAGTATTTCCAGAAAGGGTCTTGGTTCTTGCCCCAAGTACTTCCAAGAGATAAGTTGCGCGAGTTTTCTTGCGCATCGTTTGCAAAAGATCGCTGGAAGAAGAAGTGCTACTGTTGGCTGGAACACTGGCGGTAGAATTTGCATGGGCGGCACCGGCCCAGATTGCAACCACTGCCACTGGCAAAATAAATAACTTTCTCATCGTAAATACCCTCCGAAAATGTAAAAACTGCTAGTCCCCTCACGAAACTTGACAGCGACAGTTGGCCGCATCCGCAAGTAGCATGCCAGCCAAGAAATCACGGGCGAGTATATGCAGAAAATATTTGAAAACAAACAATTTGTAGAAAAGTTGCAAGAAAAGTTTCAAAATGTTCGTGCTGGTAAATGGTGTAAAATCTACAGGGTTTAGCGGGTAACGTTGACGTTCGGGGACAGAATGATCCCGAAAATTTTGAGTAGTTCGGAAAGGGCAGTTTTTGAAGCAGCGTGCACTAGTCATTCGCTTGAGTTCGTTGGGGGACGTGGTCTTATCCACTTCCGTTTTCGAGCCGCTCCAGGAATCCGGCTTTGAGCTATTTTTCGCGACAAAAAAATCCTTTGCCCCATTATTTGAGCAACATCCTCGCTTGGCCGGAGTATTTTCCTTTGGGCTAGAAAAATCCGAGCGGGACAATCGCCTAGCTTTATTCCGCTGGGCGGAAGAACAGAAGTTCGATCTCATTGTGGATTTGCAGGATTCTTTGCGGACAAAGCTATGGCGGCGATCCTTGCGTAAGATCGCGCCAGTTTGGGTGATTCCCAAGCCACGCTGGCGAGAAATTTTGGTGTTGTTCTTTCGAATGCGGAAAATCGCTGGAATGGGGCGAGGCGGAAGGGCTCGCTATTTTCGCGAGCAAGTTATGCAAAGGTTGGCACAGAAACAAAAGTATCCGGCGGTTAGTGGGCCATTGACCCAATTGGCCGTATCAATGAAGTCGTCTCACTTTCCGTTAAACGTGAACAGACCATACATCGCTTTTTTTCCGGCTAGCGCTTGGAAGACAAAAGAATGGCCGCACTTTACTGCGCTGGCTCACTCGCTGAAAGTCCACTATGATCTCGTGTTTTTGGGCGGACCAGAAGACGCCGTTTGTGATGAAATTGCGCGGGCGGTTAGCGGAGTTTCACTGAGGGGTAAAACGAGCGTGCAACAAAGCATGGCCATCGTCGCAGGAGCGCAATGGGTAGTAGGCAACGATACGGGCTTTCTTCATGTCGCCGAAGCGTTAAGCAAAGACGTTGTAATGATTGAAGGCCCCACACACCCGGCCATGGGATTTTCCATCTATCGAAAACAGTCTGTTCTAGTGGGAAAAGATTTGTTTTGTCGACCTTGTTCGAAAACAGGGAGAATATGTTTTCGCTGGGGCTCACGGACTTGCTTAGAGAGTCTCTCGCCACAAGAGGTGTTAGCAAACATGCAGCACGGGGGCGTGAAATGTTGACAGTCTATAATTCGCTTTTGCACCTCGTGGCTAATTTACTGCCATTCTTGCGGCGAATATGGCCCAAATTGCAAAGTGATCTTTTGGCTCCGCGCGAGTCCTTGCTTGAGCGCTGGGAGCAAAAAGCAAATTTAAAAAATGCGCTTTGGTTTCACGTCTCCAGTGTGGGCGAATTAGAACAAGTTCGGCCCGTGATGGATTCATTGAAAAAATCTGGTCACAGCATTTATCTCACGTACTTTTCCAATTCCGTTCCGAAACTTGTGAAAGATTGGAGCTTTGTCGACCGGGCCGATTATTTGCCTTTAGATTTTCCCAGCGAGATGGAAAAAATGGTCAAAATTTTGCGACCAAAGTTGTTAATCTTTAATCGTTACGACCTGTGGCCCAATCTTATGCAACAGGCCCGTCGGCAAGGGATTCCTCTCTTGGTCGTGAACGCCTCGATTCCGCCGCAGGGAATCTTTGGACGATTCAGTTTGTGGATTCGCCGACCGCTCTTTTTCTGGGTAGACGGCTGGACCTTTGTAGACACCAATGCTGCAGAGCAATGGGAGCCTGTTGTCTACCAAAAAGTAAAAGGGTTGGTTGCGGGCGATCCGCGAGTAGATCGCGCGTTACAGCGGGTGGAAGCTGCAATGCAGGAAGGAAAGGCAAAAAAGCATCTAGCGCGTTGGCGGAGAAAGGATTTCTGTGTCGTTGCTGGATCCACTTGGCCTCAAGACGAAAAAATCCTGCTCGAGGCGTGGGGACAACTTGCGCTGAAAAAAAGTTTGGTGTTGGTGCCCCACGAGCCCGAGGAGGACTACCTCAAGGGAATTGAAGCGAGATTACAGAAATCGCAGTTGAGTTTTGTTCGTTGGTCGGAGCTGGGCGGAGATGGCGCTCCCTCGGATGCCGACGTGTTGCTGGTGGATCAACGTG
Source organism: uncultured Bdellovibrionales bacterium (assembly GCA_964478795.1). GTDB lineage: Bacteria > Bdellovibrionota > UBA1018 > CAIPTA01 > CAIPTA01 > JAKFYM01. The sequence continues at coordinate 3,450 of CAYZLH010000072.1, forward strand.
GATTTCTTGCTGAATTATATTCCGTGGGAACGGCCGCCTATGTAGGGGGCGGTTTCGGGCGGCAGATTCACTCTGTAGTGGAACCTGCTGCTCATGGTATTTCTGTGGCGTTTGGCCCAAATTACCAGCGCAGCCCTGAGGCGTTCAATTTAGTGGCTGCTGGTGGGGCAATATCGGTTTGCAAGGCAGCGGAGCTGGTGGAATGGTGGACCAACTTAGAGGGGCACCGTAAAGAAAAGAAAGAAGAGGCGATTCGCATATTTTTGCAGATCCACAAGGGAGCGGGACAGCGAGTCGCAGAGTTTTTGGAGGAAGGATTGCGGGAGGATGGATTCCGTCGGAAGGAAACTTGGGATAGAGTAGGTTTAGAACAGCGAACTTCATGAGAGGACATTATGGATAAAGTCGTAATTCGATTGCGTATGGGACTTGAAGATGCTCACTATGGTGGAAATCTCGTGGACGGAGCAAAAATGCTGCACCTGTTTGGGGACGTGGCCACCGAATTATTGATTCGCCGAGATGGAGACGAAGGATTGTTTCGGGCCTATGAAATGGTCGAATTTCTAGCCCCCGTTTACGCCGGTGATTATATTGAAGCTACTGGTAAAATCGTAAAAGAAGGTAAGTCCTCGCGCACGATGGAGTTTGAGGCTTGGAAAGTTATTCAAGCTCGCACCGATATTTCGGCAACTGCTGCGGATGTATTGGCCGAACCAATTCTCGTCTGCAAGGCCAAGGGCACCTGCGTGACTCCTATTGAATCGCAAAGAAAGAAGTAGAATGCAGCTGAAGGATTCTTACGACCTAATCGTAATCGGAGATCAGTTGAGCGGTTTTTTTCTGGCCGCCGGGGCAGCCCAAGAAGGGAAGCGAGTTCTAGTTTTAGAGGAGAGCTCTTCGCCCCACATACTTCACGAAATTCCATCCGGACGATTTTTAGGTGACTTCGCCTGTGAACCTTTTCTTGGATTGCAGAGCGGTACCAAGATCGACCAATTCCTGAAGTCCCTAGGGCTGTATCAAAATTTAGACGACCTATTCCTGGCCCATTCTCCACCGATGCAGTTTGTTGATGACGACGTTAGAATCGACTTTTCATATCAACCGGCGAGTCTCCATGCAGAAATCCGCCGTGAATTTTCAAGGCAGCAAGAGGAAATATGTCGACTCATTGATGGTTCGATTTTGGAAAATGGATCCTTCGCCAATGCTGTGCAAAAGTCGGGACTGCCGGTGAGCTTTGAGAAATTTGGCTGGCTACAGGCGGTGTTGATGGGGTCGATTTCTGATCGTCAATTGCCCTATCCGCAGTATAAGAAAATTTTACAACTAGCCGCCGCGGGCGTGCGCTTTCCGCTCGGGGGAAGAGATGCTTTGAAGGAACGATTGCAGAGCCGAATTCAAATTCATGAAGGAAATATTCGCCGCAACACGCGCGTAGAAGAAATCGTTTTTGAAAAAGGTCGATTAGCTGGTGTGTTGCTATCTAGCTATGAAGGATTTATTCGTTCCCCATTGGTATTCGGCGCGATGGCCTCGGAAAATTTCTTTTCCCTAGTGCCCAAACACCTTCGTTCCGGCAAGGTGAGCAATTGGCAACAGGAAAAAAGAGCGACTCATTGGCGATTGCAGTTTTGCCTCACAGTCAGGAAAATAGTATCCCAGAAGGATTAGGCACCCACGTTTGTGTTCCGATGGATGATACCATTCTCCAGATTCAGACTTTCCCTCGAGAAATTTACGGGGGCTTAGCAGCGAATCAGCGAACGATGAATGTGCGTGTGCTCATCCCGTACCGAGAGTCGGATATAACCACTATGGCCATTTCTCGCACGATGAAACGAGCCTTGAATCGAATTTCCCATTTTTGTCCGTTCTTGAAGATTGAAAAAGTATCGCCAAATCCGCAAGATTTGGAAAGTGATCCGATTTTTCAAAAATATTATCAGTTTCCCAATTTGGAGCATATCCCGCCGCTTTACCTTACCTATGACTCTAAATCGTTTCCCACATCCATCGATCTCTTAGACGGAGAAAATTTTGGAATTCCCGGCTTGGGTTTGTGCTCTCGCGATATCTATCCGTTACTCGGTTCCACAGGGGAAATTCTGGCGGCCATGGAATTACTGGCAATCATTCGCAAACGAGCGGAAAGAAAAAAATGAAGATTGTCCATGTGATTTGGACACAATTCCCGGTGGAAGCCTATGGTGGCACCGAACGCGTTTGTTATTGGCTCGCCAAAGCTCAGGCCGAACTGGGGCATGACGTAACGGTGCTCTGTCGACGGGGCAGTAAACTTCCCTTCGCTCAAACTAGAGAAATTCCGGATTCCATAACTGAATTGGATTCTCATTTGCCCCCCGGTACCGAGATCGTGCAGCTCTACGGAACGCCCAAGTATCGAATCGAAGTTCCTTATTTGGTTAACATTAGCGGCAATGGTGAGCCGGGCGAAGAGTTTTCGCCAAATACAGTTTTCGTGAGCAAGAATCACGCGGAACGCCACCAGTGGACGGAGTTTGTGCACAACGGAATCGATCTTTCCGAGTATCCCTTGCGAAGAGCCAAGGAAAACTACTTATTATTTTTGGCCAAGGCCTCCTGGCGAGTGAAAAATCTCAAGGGTGCCATTCGAATTGCGCGAAAGGCGGGAATTCCGCTCGAGGTCGCCGGTGGGCGCGCGCCTTTTTGGCAACATTGGCGTGGGGGTGTGCATTCTAATGGAATGGTTGGTGGAGAGCGAAAGCTAGCTCTTTTGCAAGGAGCGAAAGCTTTGCTTTTTCCGGTTCTTTGGCATGAACCTTTCGGCTTGGCGGTAGTTGAAGCTTTGGCCTGTGGCACTCCCGTGATCGCCACCCCTTATGGGTCGTTGCCGGAGATCGTGAATTCCAGTTGCGGACGATTGGCTGATTCCTTTGAGGGTCTAGTCGAAGCTGTGCAAAATCTAACATTTTCGCCCGAGAGCTGCCGAAAAAGGGTGGAAGAAAATTTTACGCATCTTCATATGGCCGAAAAGTATCTTTTCTACTATAAAAAGGTTCTGACAAATGGACGATTGCGAGAGGGGAATCCCATTACTCCTCCCAATGCGATTCCGAGACTCGATTACTCGCGAAAGGCGTGATTCATGATTGAACGGTATTCCCTTCCTGAGGCTACAAAAATTTGGACTGAACAGGCCAAATATGAGGCTTGGTTAAAAGTTGAGTTGGCGGCCTGTAAGGCCATGGTGGATCACAAGATCATGCCTCGGTCGCAGTATTTACGTTTGGTGAAAAAAGCCAAAGTTGACGTAAAAAAAATCCAAGAAAATGAAGCCGTAGTGAAACACGACATCATCGCCTTCACCATGGTCATCGAAGCTCAGGCAGGGGAAGATGCGCAGTTTTTCCATTATGGTCTAACCTCTAGCGATGTGCTGGATACAGCTTTGGCGTTACAGCTGAAAGAAGCGGGAGATTTGATTTTAAAGGAAACGCAACTACTCGCCAAAGCGCTGAAAAAGCTAGCCATTGATTGCAAAAAAATTCCGTCGATCGGGCGCTCCCATGGAATTCACGCCGAACCCTTATCCTTCGGTCTGCGATTTTTATCCCATTACGCTGAGTTAATGCGCAATCGGTCGCGCTTAGAAATGGCCATGGAAAGCGTGGGAGTGGGAATGTTTTCCGGGGCGGTTGGCTCTTACGGCACCTTGCCCCCATCGCTAGAGAAGAAGGCTTGTCACTATCTTGGTTTGGTTCCGGAGGCTGTATCTACGCAGGTAATTCCACGTGATCGGCATGCCGAATTTTTTCAGGCTTTAGCGATGATTGGCACCGGTTTGGAACGAATGGCCGTGGAGCTTCGTCATCTGCAACGCACGGAAGTGGGCGAAGTAGAGGAGGGGTTTTCCTACGGCCAAAAGGGAAGTTCGGCCATGCCGCACAAAAAAAATCCCATCTCAGCAGAGAATTTGACGGGATGTGCGCGGCTCTTACGTGCTTATGCGCAATCCGCCTTGGAAAATATTCCGCTGTGGCATGAGCGGGATATATCGCATTCCTCGGTGGAGCGAGTGATTGGTCCAGACGCTACAATTTTGGCCCACTATATGTTGGTGCGTTCACGTAAACTAATTGAAGGTTTGCGAGTCAACGAGAAGAACGTGCGCCGAAATCTGGCCCACACGCGAGGAATTGTCTATTCCGGAGCCGTGTTGCTGGCCCTAGTGGAAGCCGGTCTTGCCCGAGATTTGGCCTATCGATTGGTGCAAAAACACGCTTTAGAAGCCTGGCGGGGCGGAGATGACCTCAAACATCGTTTGCTCCAGGACAATGAGGCGTTACAATATCTAAAGAAGAAAGAAATCGAAGCGGTCTTTCATGAGGGACGGGGCTTAGAACATGTGGACCATACTTACAAAGAAGTGTTTCGCCGCTATCCGTTGTAAAAATCAGCTCGGTCAGGGCATGCTCGAATATATTCTCATTCTTGCGGTAGTAGTCAGTTTGTTTATGCTGGTGGGGCGTCCCTATTTAAAAGACATGGGGAAAAAGTTTCAAGGCTTAGGGAAGCAGGGATTCTTAGCGGAAGATAATACGGGTTCGAATTTCTATTATTTTCCCGTTCGCTAAAAAAAACAGAGAAACTAGCCAAATTCGGGAGGGGGATGGGGAGGGGACTTTGACTAGTTCCTCTGTCGGATAAAGGGTTGCAGAGTCCGTGCCAGTGTATTTTCTTGAAATTATTGAAGTATTTTTGTGTGGGGAAGGGGATTACTGTCTAAGTTTTCGACAGTTGTTTAGCTCTTAGAAACTGCATTCTAGCCGCGAAAAAAGTCAGCGATCTGGGCAAATTTGTCGATACGAACTTATGCCGTTGCTCGCTCTACTCATGTTCGTTTCAATCGTGGCGAATGCCGAAGAATGCGAGTTTGGTCAGGATGCTCCGTTCGATATTGGCTTTGCCCAAAAGATCGTCGACGAAGCCGGGCAAGCCCTCGTTGCCAGCAAGGTGTGCGCAGAAACAGTACAGCGCTACCGCGATGCTGGCTGTAAGCTGAGAGAGATTCGCGGATTTTCGAAAGTGCCAAATGAGCAAAAATCGGCAGGCAAGCCTGCAGCCGGACTCAGGGATATTCCCGGCGGATACTTTCGGATAGCCGAAAATTGCCAGGGCAAATTGGCCGATGTGAAAAGTGCCTCCATAAACTTTGTGCGAAAGCCGGCTCGTCCCGGAAATCTACCCCGGACAGATGAATGTATTGAACGGTCCCACCGGCCCCCCGAGTATTTTCAGTCAGTTACTCGCACCGTTACCAAGCGCGATCCGCGCGACTACGCCAAAACTAAACAGTATCCAGTGATTGAAGACTTTCAATATTCTCCATCCACCGGAGCGACCTTACGATTGGTCAGTTACAACGGCGAGGAACTGCGTTGTTATGGGGGCGAATTTAATCCCGAAGAAAAAAAAGAAGTTTCCTATCTTTACTGTTCGTTTCAGGGAGCGCGAATCTCCGTGCCCCGCAAAGATCAGCTAAGTGTTATCGCCAACGGTCGATTTTCTGTCATCGATGCGCTCGCGCTGCCAGAGCCCCCTAACTTTCAGAAGGACGGCGACTGGAAGCTTCGACCCGAGCAGATGATTCCCACCCGGCGCTAGTTAATTTAGCGCATCGCGCTATTCGTCCTTATTTCGGATGTCAGACCTTGCTAGGATTTTTCCC
>CAYZLH010000073.1:0-9143 GCA_964478795.1 uncultured Bdellovibrionales bacterium
CATTTCCTTAATGTTTGTGCTTTAAAGGAATTATTCATGAAGTATTTTTTGGCCACGATCATTGCCACCTTTTTTACTGTGGGAAAAATTCCCAAGGCTCCCGGGACGTTCGGCTCCATTGCTGCACTTCCCCTTGCGTGGTTCTTGTGGCAATTGCCTCTATGGGCTAGTTGGTTGATTATCGCCGTCGTATTCGTATTGGGTACTTGGGCTGCTCAGCAAATCATTCAGCGAACTGGAAAAGAAGATCACCAGAGCATCGTGATTGATGAAGTGGTAGGTATTTTTGTGACCACTTCAGTGGCCCAACATCTTTGGTGGCACTATCTACTAGCCTTCGCATTTTTTCGCTTATTCGATATTTTGAAGCCCGGTCCAGTGCGCCATCTCGACCGGAAAGTAAAAGGCGGCTTCGGCGCCATGTTGGATGATTTTGCCGCAGCGATTTTAGCAGCCCTGCTCTTATATATAGTATTGCTAAGTTCTTCGCCCTTCCTGGCGAAGATTACCTAGCCCACGAGGAAAAATCCATGAAGCGCAGATCTGGAGTGTTACTGCTGTCGATTGGCGACGAATTGCTCGACGGACGAACGGTGAATACGAATGCCACCTGGATGGGCGAGCAATTGCGCCAGTCTGGAGTGCCCGTAAGCGAAGTAAAATGCGTTTCCGATCGACTAGACGAAATCGTGGATGCATTGCGATTAGGGAAAAATTTTCCGGCGGTGATTGCCACGGGTGGATTGGGTCCAACCAATGATGATCGGACGCTTGAGGCGGCCGCTAAATTTTTTCGTAAACCACTGCGCCTTCATCCTAAGGCTCTGCGACAGGTAAAAGAAAAGTATCGAGCTCGTGGTTTGCCGCTAACGGAGCCCCGAAAGAAACTAGCGCTCGCCCCCGGAGGAGCAAAAATTTTGGCCAACCCTACAGGCACTGCACCTGGTAGCCATTTGGCACTCGGAAAAACAGAATATTTTTTCCTTCCCGGACCGCCCAACGAATGTAAACCGATGTTTCTAGAATCGGTGCTAGCTCGAGTGAAAAAAAACGTAGCCAGTAAAAAACTGCGAGAACGAAAGTTCTGGCGCACCTTTGGTCGCGGAGAAAGTGATGTCTTCGGCAAAATTTCTCCCTTTGTGGCCAACCTGGAAAAAAAATATCCCCAAACAATTACTTTCGGCATTCATATTAGCTTCCCCTGCGTCGATCTCACGCTGGAAGTCTGGCAAATTCCCGGAAAGAAGTCGCCGTCGGCAAAGGAAGTCGCGGATTTTTCCGCGGCCGTAGATGCCGAAGTTCAAGACATTTGTTTTGCCCGAGAGCGCGTCGATCTAGTGGATGTAGTGTTTCGAGAACTGCAATCTCGCGGAAAAACTCTCGCGGTGGCCGAGAGTTGCACGGGCGGACTCTTAGGTAAACTCTTTACGGATCGTCCGGGTTCGTCGGCCGTGTTTTGGGGCGGAGTAATTTCCTATGACAATGCAGCGAAAGAAAAACTACTGCAGGTGGATCCAAAAATTTTACGTTCCCACGGCGCGGTTTCGGCAGCTTGTGTAAAACAGATGGCCGAACATTTACGCCAATCGTCCGGCGCCGATTTCACCTTGGCAATTTCCGGCGTGGCGGGACCTGGCGGCGGTTCGGAATCAAAACCGGTGGGTACGATTCATGTGGCTCTTTCGAGCGCGTCAGGAACGCAAACGCTGCACCAAGTAATTTTACGTGGGCAAGGTAGCCGAGATCAAAATCGCATTATTGCTGCGCATCTCGCATTAGATTGCTTGAGAAACGCACTGCGCACATGAGAATTTCTTTTCACGCTAGCGTGTTTCTTTTGGTTAGGTGTACGAAAAATGTAGCATTCTGAAAAAAGTTCTCCATAATGGAGAAAACAAAGGCTCCACGCGGTTTTTTTTCTCGAACGAAAAATCAGAAAAAAGAAACTTTTACAGAGCGCAAAATAAATATCGGATGAAGGAGATAAGTATGGCCCTCGAACAAGCACAACAAAATGGAACGAAAACAAAGGCCCTGGAATTGGCGATCCAAACGATCGAAAAACAGTTTGGGCGAGGAAGCATTATGCGCCTCGGAACCGGGCAAAGCCTGCACGAGGGACTCACCGCGATTCCAACCGGTAGCCTTTCGCTCGATCTAGCGCTCGGCATTGGTGGAATTCCTAAAGGACGCGTAGTGGAAATCTATGGTCCAGAATCTTCCGGAAAAACCACTTTGGCGCTAACTGCAATTGCGGAATGCCAAAAGCAGGGCGGCACAGCCGCTTTCATCGATGCAGAACACGCCTTAGATATTGAATACGCCCGTAAGTTGGGTGTGGATGTGGATAATATGTTGATTTCCCAGCCTGATACCGGTGAGCAGGCACTCGAAATCGCCGATATGCTCATCAAGAGTTCGGCGGTGGATATTTTAGTCGTGGATTCTGTGGCGGCGCTAGTACCCCGCGCGGAATTAGAGGGCGAAATGGGCGATGCTACCATGGGCGCCCAAGCTCGTTTAATGAGCCAAGCGTTGCGAAAACTCACGGGCTCCATCAACAAATCCAAAAGTACGGTGGTTTTCATCAACCAAGTGCGCATGAAAATCGGTGTGATGTTTGGCAACCCCGAAACCACCACCGGTGGTAATGCATTGAAGTTCTACGCCTCCGTGCGCATGGACGTGAGAAGAATTGCTGCCATTAAAAATGGGGATGATGTTGTTGGTAACCGCACACGAGTGAAAGTGGTAAAAAACAAAGTTTCTCCTCCTTTTAAAGAAGTTGAATTCGATATTCTTTACGGCAAAGGCATTTGCAAAGAGGGCGATCTCTTAGATTGTGCCACCAATTTGAGCATGATTGAAAAGAGCGGCACCTGGTATAGTTATAATGGAGAGCGCATGGGTCAAGGTAGAGATTCTGCCCGTGAATTCCTGAAGGCAAACCCCAAGATCATTAGCGAAATCCGCGAAAAAATCTTGAAGCTGAAGGGAATCCAGTCCGGTGGAGGCTTAATTCCAGCTACCACCTTGGCTGCCAATGCCGCCGCCGAAGCCGCTGCTGCCGCAAAAGAAGAAAAAGCAGAAAGCAAATTGGCCGCCGCCGCTGCTGCCAAACCGAAAAAAATGCAATAGCATTTTGCACTTATTTCGCTAGAAACTTCCCCTTCTCTTCACGGAAGGGGAATGTCTTGATACGATTAGCCCATGGGAATGCAAATCCTCCTATGGGCTTTTTTCATGGCGGCAAATGTTGGCATTGCTGCAGGGCCAACCGCGCCAAGTACAGGTGCCGCCGCATCCCCACCAAGTTCCGGCGCACAACCCAAAAGCGGACCCACGAATATCGGCACCATTCCGACACCAGACACCATCGCTCCACCCGGAGGAACATCTACTTTTATTCCCGCTCCCTCCTCCGTACAGAGCCAACCCTCTACCGGCCAATACCGAACCTCTAAAGGTGAAGTAAAAATCGAAAAAATGTTCCTCGATCGCTACAAACAAAGTGTGGTGCGTGTCACCTCCCGCGACCTTGCTGGCAATGAACTATCCCGTGCCATGGGAGTTGGCGTTGGCAAAGACTATATCGCCACATCTTTATCCTTAATTTTGGGCAACGCTCAACAATGGGCCGATAAAATCGAAGTATCGCATTTTACCGGCAATAAATACTTCGCCAAAATTGCCTACGTAGATGAAGAGAAAAATTTAGTGTTGCTCTATCCAGAAGCTAGACCAGCCCCTCTGCCCTCAGTACGCGACCAAGACGAACGTCCGAATATCGATGTTTTTACTTTTTCCTTCGAAGACGGACTCGATGGCGAAATTGAGCCCCGCATTCACCGGGGAATGGTGGCTGCGGTGAACGTAGAATCTGGCTTGTTGTCTATATCGGGTAGCTCCATCAAAGATGATCAAGCGGGCTCCGCCATCATCAATACCCAGGGCGAATTGCTCGGCATGCTCCTGCCCAATGGACGCGGAGTGCTCAATTCCACACTGCAAAGATTGTCTATAAAAGCTCAACGAGCTAGTCCCATCGAACCAAATCTAGTGGGAGTGATACTCGGCAGAGGAGTAATGGTCGATCCCAAAAATCCGGCAGCTTTCCCCACAATATCTGCGGCGCTTGAGGCAATCAAAAAAGGTACTGCACCTAAACCCGATCCGAATCGTTACAATCCAGCAAAAAATCGTACTGTTGCCCCGACGGAAAGCGACAAGGTTGTGGTGAAGGTCATGCCTGGTACCTACAAAGAGGCAAAAACCATTGCCCTTCCCGCGAACTTATCGCTGTCGGGATCAGGAGCCGACAAAACAGTACTTTTGGGTTCCGATCCGAACAAACCGGTCATTATCGCTCAGGGCATTGAAAACGGAATGATTTCTGGATTTCGGATTGTTCCGGCCAATCTCCAAACCTTAAAAGCGCCGACCGTAATCGTGAGCAAAACAAAAAATTTCACCTTGCTCGGCAATGTGCTGGAAGCCAAAGGCGGAGTCGCGCTATGGGCCCATGAGTCCTCGAACATTCAAGTCTATGGAAATTCCTTTCCTCGCGGGCAAGTGCGGGCGATCAGTTGCGACCGATCGTCCATGAAGGCTCAAGCCAATGCCTTTTTGGGTGATTGGCCCATTGCCGTCTCGATTGATCGCAATTGCTCCATGGATCTTAGCCGATCTCTATTTTTCGAGAACAAAAACTCGGTAACGATCTCTTCACAGGCCAGTCGCGTATTACTACGCAACAACTCCTTTATCCGTAGCCCAGTAGCCGTGAAACTGGCCGGCTCCCTTTCCTTTTTTCAGCTCGATCAAAATCTTTTCTTTGAATGCGCTTACGGTTTGAATGCAACTAGCAATTTGTCGGGGAAAAAATTAGGCCGAAATGCAATTTGGAAAACGAAGTTTCAAACCAATGGAAAGCCTGTAGCTAGTGGCGACCTGGTCCGCACCGAGCCGAAGTTTGAAGCCCCAGAATCCTATGACTTTCGCCTAAAACCCGGACAAGGCCAACTCAATGTACCTGCGGGTGATGAAATTCGTCAGCTGGGAGCATTCCAAACCGATGACATTTTAGGGGAATATACCCAGCAAGTGGTTCGCACAATGTCGGTGGCCACTGGCGAAGAGGAATTGGCCTCCTTATGGGGCTTAGAGTAAAAAATTGCCCCCACTCTCCGCATCTGCACTCTAGACGACTCCCCCCGCCATCAGTTACATTCTAGGCGTATGAAAAAACTAACTGTTGCCGAAGTCCGCGAATCATTTCTCTCGTTTTTTGAATCCAAGGGCTGCACCCGAGAAAAGAGTTCCTCGCTCGTGCCGCTCAACGATCCCACCTTGCTCTTTACCTCCGCCGGAATGGTGCAGTTTAAGGATGTTTTTACGGGGATCGAAAAACGAAAATATACCCGTGCGACCACGGCGCAGAAATGCGTGCGTGCTGGCGGCAAACACAACGATTTAGAAAACGTCGGCTTCACTGCCCGTCACCACACCTTTTTCGAAATGATGGGAAACTTTTCCTTCGGAGACTATTTTAAAAAGGAAGCGATTTCTTGGGCGTGGGAATTGGCCACGGAAGTTTTTCAAATGCCCAAAGACCGTCTGCACGTCACCGTCTTTCGCACTGATGATGAAGCCTATGATATTTGGCACAAAGTCGTGGGCGTACCCAAAGAGCGGATTTATCGTTTCGATGAGAAAGATAATTTTTGGGCCGCCGGTGATGTGGGTCCCTGTGGTCCCTGCACGGAAATCTATTTTGATCGCGGAGAATCCTTTAATACCGGCGATCCCGAACTCGATAAAATGGGTGGCGACGGCGGTCGCTATTTAGAGTTTTACAATCTGGTGTTCATGCAGTTCAATCGGGATGCGCAAGGGAATCTCTCCCCACTGCCGAAACCTTCCGTCGATACCGGCTTGGGATTAGAGCGAACCGCCTCGATCTTGCAAAATGTGCCTACCAATTACGATATCGATATTTTCCAAACGATCATTCAAGCGATTACGCAAGCATCGAAGGCAAAATATACTTCAGACATGAAAAACGAAACCGCTTCAGCGATTCGCGTGGTTGCGGATCATCTGCGCGCAGTTTCTTTTTTAATTTGCGATGGCGTGTTGCCGGCCAATGACGGTCGCGGGTATGTACTTCGACGGATCTTGCGCCGAGCCGTTCGCTACGGAAAAAAGTTAGGCTTCATTGGACCATTTCTCCATACGCTAGTGCCCTCCTTGGTGAAGGCCATGGGTGAGGCCTATCCAGATCTAAAACAAAAGCAAAACGCCATCTCGGAAGCCATTCGCCAAGAAGAAGAAAAGTTTTTTGAAACCTTGGAGCGCGGTTTAAAGATTTTAAGCGATGAACTCAAAAAGTCGGGAAAAACTCTGCCCGGCTCCGTGGCCTTCTTGCTCTACGATTCTTTTGGCTTTCCGCTCGATCTCACCCAAGTCATTTGCCGTGAGCACGGGATCGAAGTGAACGTCAGTGAATTTGAAACACTAATGGAAAAACAACGGGCCCTGAGCCGCGGCAGCGAAGGTGAAAAGGAATCCACCGCCAAAGAAGTTTATGTAGAAATGGCCAAACGCTTTCAGACTCAATTTTCCTATGCTGCCCTCGAAGGGAAGGGAAAAGTAAAAGGCCTTATTCAGAATGGAACTGCCGTAAAATCCGCCGTAGGTGTTGCTGAAGTGATCCTCGATTCTTCCGTTTTTTACGGTGAGGGCGGCGGTCAGGTGGGCGATCAAGGGGAGCTTTTGCTCAAGGGCAAAGTGGTGGGGAAAGTAAAGGACGCGAAAAAGCCTTTGCCGGAATTGATTGTGTTGAAGACGGAACTCACCGAAACGCTGAGTATTGATCAAGAGGTAGAACAACGAGTTGCTTCTTCCTTACGCCGCAAGACCATGGCCAATCACACGGCCACGCACCTGCTGCACTGGGCGTTGCGGAAAAAATTTGGCGCCACCGTGAAGCAGGCCGGTTCGTTAGTGAATGCAGATTTGCTGCGTTTCGATTTCACCCACGCTAAAGCGCTTACCGCCGATGAAATTTTGGCAATTGAAACCATGATCAACGAAAAGATCGCGGAATTCGCCGAAGTTCGTCCGAAAGAAATGTCGAAGGATGAGGCGATCTCCGCTGGAGCGATGGCGCTCTTTGGCGAAAAGTATGGCGACACCGTACGCACCCTAAAGATTGGCGATGGCTATTCCTTCGAACTCTGCGGAGGAACTCACGTGGAAAATACGGCGCAGATTGGCTGCTTCGTATTGGTCAGCGAGGGCGGGGTCGCCGCCGGTGTGCGAAGGATCGTGGCCTATACGGGCATGAACGCTGTGAACTATTTAAAAGAGAAGGCCGATGCCCTCGATCGTATCCGCGAAACCTTTAAGGCCGGCAGTGCCGCCGAGACGGTGAACCGCGTGGAAAAGCTGCAGGCGCGGGAAAAAGATTTGGAAAGGAAAATTGCCCAGATCCAAGCGGAGAGCGCCGGTGCCCTAGCTCAAGATTTGGTAGCAAAGCCACAAACTATCGGTGGAAATCCCGTAATTCGCACGGTGCTGAAAGAAGGCGGGGCCGAGGCCCTGAAGGTTTTGGGCGAGCGAATCAAAGATCGTTTCACCCGCGGTGTAGTAATTCTTGGCGCGATCGACACCCAGCAAAATAAAGTATTTTTGCAAGTCCAGGTGAACGGCGATCTAACCAAAACTTACAACGCCGGAAAGTTAGTACAAGCGGCGGCCCCCTTTATCGAAGGAAAGGGTGGCGGCAAGGCCGAACAAGCGCAAGCCGGCGGCACGAAGGTTACGGGAATTGAAGCAGCCTTAGATCATATTGTATCGCTACTCTAGATCGCCGAATCCATCTTGCCCTTTTCCGTGGTGCCCCATATAGTTCCTCCTTTCTGGAGGAACTATGAAACAACAAATTCTCGCCCTTGGAATTGGCTTGGTAGTGGCGCTCACTGGCTGCACCAAAAAGAGTGCCGATGATAACCGTAAATTTTTGAGTCTTTCGATTGGAGACGATGCAAAGAGCCTCGATCCGGCCCTTTGTTACGATACCGTTTCCAACACGATCATGCCTTTGGCTGTGGAAGGACTTTTTGAATACCACTACTTGAAGCGCCCCTTATAGCTTCAGCCCCTGCTCGCGGAGGCTATGCCCGAGGTTTCCAAAGACAAACTCCAGTACACGATTAAAATTAAAAAAGGCGTACTATTTCAGGATGACCCTGCGTTTCCCAATGGCAAAGGTCGAGAGTTAAAAGCCGGTGATTTTATTTACGCTTGGAAACGGATGTTGTTGCCGGAATTACAAAGTCCTGGCACTTGGATTTTCGACGGAAAAGTTGTGGGCTGGGATGCCTATCGCAAAAAGTTGGTGGAGTCCAAAGAGAATCGTGAAGCTGTTCTCCAAGAATCCGTGGAAGGCTTGAAAGCGATCGACGATCACACCATCCAAATCAAACTCACTCAACCCTACCCCCAATTGCTGAATGTGTTGGCCATGGGCTTCGGCGCCCCAGTTGCGAAAGAAGTGACCGACAAGTACGGGCAGCAAGGCCTAAACCATCGCATGGTGGGCACTGGCCCTTACCGCTTAGTAGAGTATGTGCAAGGTTCGAAAGCGATTCTCGAAAAGAACCCCTCTTTTCGTGGACAAACATATCCCACCGAGGGAGATGATTTCTCGAAGCAGAGTGGCATGTTAGCTGACGCTGGCAAGGCCCTGCCGTTGGTGGATCGCATTGAGTTTCAAATCATCAAACAATCTCAGCCAAACTGGTTGCAGTTCATGAAAGGTAATATCGATGCGGCCGGAATCCCGAAAGACAATTTCGATGCTGCTATTGAAAATGGCGAATTGAAAGCTGAACTCAGCGGCAAAGGCATTAAATTGCAAAAGTCCGAGGACGCGGTGCTTTGGTATTTGAACTTCAATATGAAAGACAAAATTGTTGGTGGAAAAAACAGCGATTTGCGTAAAGCATTTTCGATGGCCATCAATCGCGAAGAATACATCAAGAAATTCTTGAATGGCCGTGGCGTAAAAGCTACCAGCTTAGTACCGCGAGTGATCGACGGACACACCGGTCGTGCCGAATTGCCAAACGACTACAACT
>CAYZLH010000074.1:0-9081 GCA_964478795.1 uncultured Bdellovibrionales bacterium
ATCGATGACCACGGAAGGATAGAATATGGGTTTACGAATTAGCACAAATATCGCGGCCATTAACGCGAGACGGATGCTCACTGGGAGCACCGAAGCACAACAAAAATCATTGGAACGCTTATCCAGCGGTAGCCGCATCAACAAATCAGGTGACGATGCTGCAGGCTTGGCGATTTCCGAAAACTTGAAGGCTCAGATCCGCGGTTTGCGTCAAGCAAAACGAAACGCATCCGACGGTATCTCGCTCGTACAAGTAACAGAGGGTGGACTCAACGAGATTACGAACATTTTGGTTCGTCTTCGTGAATTGAGTGTACAAGCTGCTTCTGACACGATCGGTGATACAGAGAGATCCTTCACAGATCGCGAATTTCAATCGTTAAAAGCGGAAATTCAGCGTATCTCCAAATCAACGAACTATAACGGAACGGAAGTTTTGAACGGTAGAGAAAATCCGATCGATATCCAAGTGGGTATCTACAATACCGCCGACGACCGTTTGAGCTATGATACCAAGTTTGCCGATAGCCGCTTGGAAGCCTTAGGGATCCTCGAAGAATCCGTAATGACGAAAGTTGGGGCGCAAAACTCCCTCTCTAAACTCGATAATGGATTAAAAAAGGTGAACGACGTGCGTTCCACTCTCGGAGCCTTACAAAACCGGTTAGCATCTACGATCAACAACTTGTCGATCTATGATGAAAACTTGTCGGCTGCGAACTCTCGTATCAGAGACGTAGATATGGCAGAAGAAAGTTCGGAAATCACAAAACAGAGTATCTTGCAGCAAGCAGGTGTATCGGTATTGTCACAAGCCAATTCCTCTCAGCAACAGGCCTTGAAGTTGTTGGGTTGATACTAGGCTGAAGAGAAAATATCTGTTTTAATAAAAGGGGAGAGATTCTAATGGAATCTCTCCCCTAAATTATTTGTGGAAATGAAGGTGTTTGTGTCAGCACAGATGCGGATGGAACTATGAAAAGAAAACCCAAAGTCTTTATTCTAGGCGCCAGTGGATTTTTGGGACGCCAGCTGGCCCATGATCTTCGCGATGAGTTTTTTGTGTGCGGCGCCGCTTTTTCCCACCACACAGTAATTCCTGACACCGAAATTTTTCCGATCGATATCAAAAAAGCGGAAATTTTAGAGTCGGTCATTCGCGTATATGAGCCAGATTTCGTGGTGAATTGTTTGGGAATGATGGATCCCAAAGCTATCGAAAAGATGCCAAAAATGGCCGATAGCTTAAATATTCTTATGGCCGTATCTACGGCTGCCCTCACGAACCGTCTGCATGCCCAATTCATTCAAGTAAGCTGCGCTTCGGTTTATGACGGATCTAAGGGCGATTACTCTGAGGAAGATAACGAATTTGCCCTCGATGATGAATTTGGCAAACAAAAGCTCGCGGCAGAAAGTTATATCCGTACACAAACCATGGAAAGCACCGCTTTACGTCTGGGTAAAGTAGTCGGCATCGGAAATCCTTATCGTAGGAATTTTTTTGATCATCTTAGAACTTCACTAGAACAAGGCAAAGAAATAGAAGTTTCAGCGAAACAAATTCATAGTTGGCTCTCTAGCCTCAACTTTGTAGCCGCAGTTCGCGCTGTGCTAAAGGGCGAATTCCCCGGCAAACATCGAATTTTCCACCTGGGTGGGCCCAAACTCTCAGAGCTGGAATTCTGCACAGGATGGGCCAAACTGATTAGCGCCCCATCTGGGAAGGTTGTCGCCAAACAAGACGACGAACAACGAGATCTCTCGATAAATTCAACCGCATTTGAAAAAGCCTATCCAAGCTGGAAAGCTGAGTCACAAGCCCAATTGTATCTAAATCTGGTGAGTCAATTGACTCCCGGGATGAATCTTAAAAAATGGCAGAAGACTTTACAAATTCCGTAAAGAGATACCGTACAACTGCTTCCACATTCACGCGCTCGCCGTGAAATGTCCAGGCCAGATCATTGAAAGGATAAAGTTGGGCGATCAAATCGTAGCCTTCTTTTTTCGATTTCACTGGTGCTTTCGTAAAAGTATTGGCGCGATTCACGAAGGAAAAATTAATCACCCCTAAGGCTGGGTTCGAAATCACCAACTTCAAAGTATTGCGGAAAATGATAAAATCCGCCTGTGTATTAGAGATGTTAAAAATCTTCACAGAATTTGGTAGGTGGGATCCGCCGCGATACGAGTTAAAAAGATCCACACATTCTAGAAACTCTTCTTTTAGCAACTGCATGAATTCCAGCGTTGCCTCTTCCACCACTTTGCGATGATCTTGATGGCTAACAAAATCGCCCGAGCCCGTGCGCAGCAATTCTGACTCATTTTCCACCAGACGCTTTAGCCAATGCGCGTCTTTGGAAGGAGACTGCTTCATCATCAATCGGGGCGGAATGATTTCCGGGGCGCTTCTATCCATCATGAATTCAGTTTGGCAAGGTACAGGGGAGCGTGTCAATACCCCAAAGCCCAGAAAGGTTCGATTCTTCAGGATTTTTAGGGAAGATGGAGGCAGGTTGGGGCGATTCACCTACGATCTTTGGATCAGGCCTGACTCCCCCAGTAACTTCCGCTCCAGCTTTTCCATCTTTCGTTGCTCTGCCGGCGAAATCTCATGGTCGTATCCCAAGAGATGGAGAATTCCGTGAACCAAAAGAATTTCAAGCTCACGTTGCACAGTTACCCCATGCTCTTTGGCCTGCTTTTTAGCGGTATCCAAGCTGATGACTACATCGCCCAGCTCCCACGCGGGAATTTGGCGAACGCGAGAGAGCTTTTTTAGTTCGAACTTTTCCCACTGTGGGAAAGAGAGCACATCGGTGGCCTTATTTTTTCCTCTCCAGGAGTAATTCATTCTCTGAATCGAGGCATCATCAGTGATGAGTAGGGAAAGGTCAGCTTTTTTTAGAGCCGCCGCCGCCGGAACCCGTAAAAGGGATAGGCTTTTGAGGTGCGTTCGTGCCCGTCGCTGTAGCCACGCCTCCATTTTGGGCGGCAGCTTTACCGCCTTTTGAATCCATATTGCCATTCCTCTTTTTAACATTTTCTCGAATGGAACTCACCCCATATTCAATCCGCGCGTGATAGATTCCTAAAAGAACATCAAGGAAGCTTTTCGCAATGAGATCGAGATCCCGTAACGTGAGATCACATTCCGATAGCTGCCCTTCGGCAAAGTATTTATTCAAAATATTTTTTACCACCCCGGAGAGACGAAGCGGAGTGGGATCGGCCACGGAACGCGTGGCTGCCTCTACTACGTCGCCAAGCATCACCAACGCCGTTTCTTTGGATTGCGGCTTACTACCATCATACTTATAGTCGCTTTCTAGAATAGAATCGGGATCCTCGGCCTGGCTTCTTGCTTTATTGTAGAAATACCAAATAGTGGAACTACCATGGTGCTCGCTCATTGCGTCAATAATGGGCTGAGGGAGTTTGTATTTTTCGCCCAACTCCTGACCTCGCTTCACATGTTCGCGAATGATCATGGCGCTCATATGTGGTTGCAGACCATCATGGCGATTGTAACCACCGCCCTGATTTTCGATGAAGTAAAGCGGACGCTCCATTTTCCCCACATCGTGATAGTAGGCCATCACCCGGGCCATGAGAGGATTTGCGCCAATGGCTTCGGCAGCGGCCTCCACCAAGGAGCCGATGACGATGCAGTGATGGTAAGTGCCTGGGGCCTTCACCATCAAATCTCGCAGCAGTGGATGATTCATATTCGCCAACTCAAGCAGACGAAGATCGCTGGTGCGCCCCGTAATGAGCTCCACCAAGGGAACCATGGCCACCACAATCATACTCATTAAAAACCCTGAGAGCATACCCGACCAGAAGATCCAGCCGATATCTTGCCACAACATCTCCAACGAGGCCGCATTTCGTGTATTTGCCACGATGGCGGTGATCATCAATACGTTTAGCGATCCCGTGATCAAACCTGCGCGATATACTACAGAACGAGTTTTAATGGTGGTAGCAAACGAAACGGCGATCAGGCAGGAACTCAAGATGTAAGCGGAGAAAAAGAAGTTTCTCTCTAAGAGAATCCCTCCCACGATAGCCAGCACGATGGAATAAATAAGTGCCGGCATTTTGTCCATGAGCATCCGGAGAATTACCGGACCCGCTGCCACCGGTACCAAGAAAACGTAGAAATCAAAGGGTACATGGGGAAATTTTTCAATCAGTGCCTCGGTCGCGAGAAATTGCACCCCTTTGATCAAGAGGATGGAGGAAATCATCAAAAAGCCGATTCCCATTATGTCCTTTTTGGTAAGCGGAGCGGCCTTAATTCCACCCTTAAGAAAAGAAACGAGGGCAAACATTACAAGCGCAAGAAAGATGGTTGTGAAAACAAACTGAAACCGAGTGTTATCGTTTTGTGAATGTTGCTCGATCTGACGAAATATCGCGAGGTGTCGCTTGTTGATTGTTTCGCCGTAACGTACCAAGCTTTCGCCCTTATTGATTTTTACGATTACTGGCTTGATATCGGCAGTGGTTGCCTTTCTACGCGCCTCAGTTTCCTGTCGATTCAGAGTCAGATTTGGCTGAACAAGTCGTTTCGCAATCGCCACTACTCGATCCGCCAATGGCGCTAGGGCACGATTGTGGGGACCGTCGAAGAACGCCTTGGCCTTATTTTCGATCTCGGTGCGGGCTGTTTCGATATCGATCACGGCTGAAATGTTATTGAACGTAATTTCCGATAACTTTTTGGCATCGTCATCCAAGCGATTTAGCGTAATTCCTTTACTCATCTCGGCTTTCAGTAACTCTCGATTGGAGACGATGAGATTGAGGTTAATATCAGCTAAGAAATGAGTGAGAATTCTCTCTAGGCGCGGCGAGTATTTCGAGCGCACCACCGCTTCGAATTGAGCGTCGGTAATATCGATTTCTAAAATCTCTTCAAAAGATTTTTTTGCGTCAATAAATGCATCTGTGCGCTCCAAATCAGCTACCGTCATGCCTCGGCGTTCCGAAAGATTCACCACCGCTTGGTGCTGTTTGCGCAGACTTGTAAAAGCTCGATTAATCTTATTTTTTGTTTGATTCGATATACGACGATCGAAATCATAAACGGAAAGAATAGATTCCATAGCGGCGCGCCGCTTGGCTTCCGTGGTTTCCTCATCCACCATTTCCATTGTTCTTTGCGCGACCAGATGCCGTTGAGCTACATCACCCAAGCGATAATCCAAATTTGGGTCGGTAATTTGTCGATAGATAAAAAAGCTTAAAATAATGGAAAAGGCGAAGATGAGGCCTAGTTGGCGAAAATTAAAGGTCTCCGCCAGTTGACGAAATTTATCTTTCCAGTCGTTAGAATTGATCTGCCGTTGCTGAAACGTTGGCAGCTCTTTCTTAATCTTTCCAAAAACCGGATGATTCGTTTCCAAGACAGACTTGGTAAACTTCTCGAAACGGTTCGAGGAGTCAGAGTTTCGACTACTATTATCTGGCATGTGGTGCGAACCTCAATTCTCTTATAGTATCATACATATCGGCATTTCTTGCCCGAAAGGCGAGGGTGTTTTGGACCTTTTTGCCCACAGGAAAATGCGTGAAAACTTGGAATGTAATAGGGATTACCGGTGGAATTGGCGCAGGCAAGAGCCTGCTAGCGAAAATTTACGCGGCAGCAGGTTTTCCTGTCTTTAGTGCCGATCAAATTGCGAAGGAAATCATTGCTAAGGGAACTCCCGGTTGGCAGGAAATAGTGGACACATTTGGCAAGGAAATCCTCGGTCCTGATGGCGAGATCCAACGCACGCTCCTGCGTGAACGCATTACAAAAAACTCCGCTGAACGCCAAAAGCTGGATGCCATCACCCACCCCAAAATTCAAAAGAGATCAGCAGAGCTTTTTGGCAAAGCCGCTCAGCAGGGCCATTCACTATTTTTTTACGAGGCCCCCCTACTGTTCGAAGCGAATTCCGACAAAAAAATGGATGCTGTGATCTGCGTGCACGCCCCAGACGAAGTGCGCATTCAACGAACTATGGCCCGAGACGGAAGCCAGCGTGACCAAGTGGAGAAGTTGTTGAAATCTCAACTGCCGCAAGCAGAGAAGATAAAGCGATCGGATTACACCCTACTCAATGACGGGGATACGACGCAATTTAAGGCCGCCGCGTTAGCGCTATTGGAGCGCCTAAAGGCGAAATACCGAGCTTAGTTCCAACGCTCGAGGTTTAGGTGGGTTTGTTCGTTGATGACCAAACCAGTTTCGCCGAGTTGAGTAGCCACCGCGGTAACGCGATCGATCTCGCTTACCAATTCTGCTACCTTTTTGCTTTCCTGCACCCATTCTTTGCCGGAAACTTTCCAACGCTTCACAAACGCTTCTAGCCGCTCTTCTTCGGCCTTAATTTCATCGATCATTGCAAAGTCGAACTCCTTCGCCTCAAGGTGTGGAGCTAATGCGTTTCCAGGATGTTTGGCCAAAATCGACTGCATGCGCTCACCGATAGAACTGGCCGTAGTGAGGAAGCTCTCTAACTCAAATGCAAAAGCTCGTGCCTTCGCAGCATATTCTCTTCCTTGAGTATCTTTGGTGAAACTCATATTCACCGATTGCACCTTGGCTTCTTCGCAATAGCCACGTAAGTCATTGATGAGTTGAACGTATTCTTGCAAGAAGCGTTCGGTCTCCCCGATAGACGCGCGAATCGTAGTTTCATATCTTCGTGCGATTTGCAGAGTTTGGGCCTGTACCTTCAAATCTTCTTCTAGCCGTTTGCGCAAGAATTTGCTTTGATCCAAATCTTTTTCAAGAAAACAAATATCGCTATGCAAATCTTCATCAGCACCCTTGCGCTGATCAAACTTTTGAATAGCTGTGGAATTTGCGGATTTGATCGTCTGCAATTGGTTTTTGAGTTTTTCTAAAATATCCTTCTGGCGATCAATCTGATCCATCAACGCCCCGGCTTCGGTTTTCCACAGCAAATGTTTTTCCGAAACTTTTCTGCGCAAAGAATCGAGCTCCTCTATTGATTTTTTCACTTCAGGATGAATGGCGATATCGAGCTTAAACTCTTCATCGCTCTCGTTGATCAATTTATGCACATGCTCCCGTACCAGCGCGAGGTGATTGGAAACAGCCCGGTCAACTCGTTCCGCCTCAGAGCGAATTTGCCGAAAAAAGAAGATTTTACCGCCCGCCAACCCTCCGGACAGGATAGGATAACATAAGATTTCGTAGGGTACTTTGTCGCCATTCTGGTGTAAGTCCACTTCAAAGGCATCTTCACGTGAAGTCGTGAAAGTAGTACGAATGAGCTCAATCACATCACTGCGTTCACGGCCACTCACTTTTCCATCGGAAATAACGTCGTCAAGTGCGGAGATTTTTCGATCGCGTAACTCAAAAAGCGCATCGGCCGGTTCGTTCCAATGCTTCGCCAAGCGCTCTTTCGTAAAAACGATAAATGGCATGAGTAGGGATTTAGGAACCGATAACAGTGCCTGATATTGATCACTGAAAGCCTTTTCCGAATTCAGCATTCCATGAGTCACAGGGCCCCAATCGGGATCGTTTAACAACCATTGTTGATCGCGCTCATAGGTAGGATCCAATTTCTCCCGGCCAAACTCTTTCAATAATTTTAAGAAGAGATCCGAGTTGGCATCGAACTTCAATCGCAGGTATTTGTGAGCGATATAAAGAACGCCGAGTGCTAGGAAAAAAGCACAAACGGCCACAATTACGGCATAGAGGAAAAATCGACGAGATGATTCCAGACCATCCTCCACGGAACCGATTACTTCCTTGGCCAGTTTTCCAAGTGCGGCGTCGGCACTTGCAAGCGCTCGCTCTCGTTCTTGCTGCCACTTTTTCTTAAGCTCAAAAGATTTTTCTAAGGCTGCGAGCGTCGAGTCTAAGGCCGCTACGCGTTCATCAGCTCCCTCGGAACGATAAGTGCGTACTGTTATCTTTAGACCATCCATTCGCTCGCGCATTTTGGCCAGACTAATTGCCTCGGCCTCCGGAGTCTGATTGATCAAACTGTTTTGTACATCAAACAAGATATTTAAATATGCGGCACGCAACGGAATCGGGCCATTGGGAATCTCTTTGCGATAGGCATTTATTAGGGATTCCATTAACTCACGCTTCTTGATCATTGCATAACGATCATCAGCTTCCTTTGGCTTGGTATTGTAGGCCTGCCATACTGCTGAATAGGTCTTCTGAAAATTTTCATTGGCCCCACCGCCCAAGGTGGAAAAATTCGCTTCAATCGATTTGTAGTGCTTTTTCGCCTCTTCAACATCATCCATTTTGTGAAAAAGATCGTGTTGAGCCTTTAACTGACTTTGAAACTTTCGATCAGAAAAACCAACACCGGAACCACCTTCAAGTGACTGAAAGAAGCCCAATAACGTAAAGCCGTTGGCGGCGCTGACAAAAGCAATCAAGGCAATTGCTGCTACTAAGTAGGATCTAGAGATCTTCATTGGCCTCCCGATAGTCGGTAAAAAACTTCACCAGATATTCCCCCTCAAGCAACGGGAGAATCGCCGCGTTGGATTCTTCTAAGTAAACGCCAAAATTTCGTATCCAGGAATCGGCCTCCACAAAATCTTCGGCGCTCACTTTTCGCGCCTTTACTTTTGCGCTAACTCCATCGACACCCACCCAAAACTGCAAATCGGCCACAGCGATCTTTAGGCCAAAAGCAAACTGCTGGTCTTCCTCGCCAACAACTAATCCTTCCGTTTCGGAAAGAGTCCCGTAAAATCCATTGCTGCCTTCGATCACCGCCGCCTTCCAATTCTGGCGAATTTCCGCCACGTAAGTGGCCGGAATCAACGTACGAAAATCTCCCACGGAAATTTCGTAGCACTCAAACCGAATTTGCGGCAGCGGCACTTTGATTTCAATGAGTCCACCTACCGGATCTAGAGATTTGCTGCGAAACCATCCGCCATAGCGAGAGATGTGGGCTCGTAATCGCTCAAATTGTTTTTCTGTCTCAAACTCCGCGCGAAAACTTCCCGAAAATCCTTGCCCATCATCAAGCATCCGAAAGAAAACCTCTTCCGGAGTGGCCC
>CAYZLH010000075.1:0-3134 GCA_964478795.1 uncultured Bdellovibrionales bacterium
GTTGCTCATAGCGTGTTTAGCCGTCGCTTCCGTTTTTTCGTGCCAAGCTAATGAAGAGAAAAAATCCAGTTCTCCAAACGCTGCTTCTAACTCTGAATCAGTAGTCGTCGCAGGTACAGTCGCAATCGAAACTGACTCCACCGACCAAACACCTCTAGAGAACCAGCTGGTCGAAATCCAAGATGCCTCAGGCGCTGCCCTTGGCCGCTCAACGGCCGATGCCAAAGGAAACTTCGAAATAGTCCTCACTGGTCAAGTTGCTATCAGTACGGCTTTAAAACTCGCAGAGTCGACACTTAATCTCGTTTCTCTCATAGAAGACAACGGCCAAGGCAAAGTATTAGGAATCCGTGAGCCAATCAATATCGATGCATCTAAAATTACAGCTGGTCGCTTTGAAGCTGGCCGCGTTCTTTTCAAAGAAGTCGCTGCAATCAAAGGCGTGATCAAGTTTGTCGATGCGGACGGCGTAGAGAACAACAAAATTGCAAAAATCGGTACCGATATCTATCTGCCAGGGACATCGTTCGTAGGAAAATCAGACCACAAAGGGGCTTTCCTACTGCTATATATTCAACCGGGTTCGTATCAACTTAGGGTTGAAAAAGGGAATATTGCGTTCGAAAAATCTGTTTCAGTTGCCGAAAACGAAACCTTGAATCTTGGCATCATCGAAATTCAGTCTGATACGAAAGCCCCTCTCACTAGCGTGTCTCTGGAGTCAATTGATTTCAAGAATCCGATCTGCCCAGTCCTGACCGTTAACGAGACAGGAGCAAAGACCTACTTTACCATCGACGGTTCGACACCGATTGCTTCCCAAACATTTTCTTACGACGAATCGGTTCCGACCGATTGTGGTGATACTACAAATTGCAAAATATGCATCAAGTCATCCGTGACATTGAAATATTTTAGCGTGGATGCTGCAGGGAACGCCGAAGATCAAAAATCGCAATTTTACTTTTTTAACAATGAATGGGCTGACCCAACCGACAAAACTGCACCTGCCAGCACCATTTACATCGATGATCTATTATTTACAGGAACGGCCTACGAAGGCTACTCGGAGGTTTCGCTAAATATAAAGTCGAATGAAGGTGGAAAGATCTGGTACACATCGAGTATCGAAGGGGTTCCAGCAGATCCATCCCAGGCAACCAGCGCTCGGACCCAGCTGCTCTCACCGATCAATATTTCAAGCTCTACCAACTTTCGATTTTATGTAGTCGACTACGCTGGCAATGCCGAAGCTGTAAAAGAATTAAGTGTCGGTATCTGGAAATGGAAAAGAGCTGCATCTCTTCCAACAACTATCGACCCTGAACGTGTGCATAAAGTCACCGATAGTCCTTCTGGTGAAGCAGTATTAATCGGCAAAGTTCTGGGTGAGGACGTGTTAAACGTTTACACCTATAATTTCGACACCAACAGCTGGACGCTAAGACATACATGTTCAAATCCCGGTACTGGATGTCCCGTTTTGAGTTCAAAGTACAAAGAAAGCGCTGGCACCACTGGCGCGTACGACGCTGCTCTTATTCCTATAGAGAATAAAATTGTAGCCGCAGATCAAGGAGACACTTACCTGTTCGATCTTACTACCTACACCTGGACAAAAGAGCCAAGTGCGAACTACATGCCAAATTTCAATTTCATGTACTACGACACCCAGTTTAGTAAGCTTGTATCAGTTGAATTAGCTTCTTCTACGACAAATTTTTACATTTGGGATTCCGGATCTGACGAATGGGATGCTTATGTGGCTGGGGGAACCGGGTATTTGGGATCCAATTTTATCTATGTCGGAGCAACCTCTTTCAGAATAGGAGACTCCTATGGTCTTCAAACTCTAGGAGAGACCTCAATCACCTCAGTGCCCCAAATACAATACGAAAGAGTACGTAGGTTCAAACTAACGAGTGCAACAACTGGTACGTGGGAAACGAACGCAGTTACTACTTCATATCCAGAGGGGATATTTAACGGTTCAATGAGTTTTGACACCACCAAATCGCGAACGCTGTTTTTCGGTGGATCAATCATCAATTTTTCATCACTTCCTAAATATTCATCGATCTTCGACGACACCTGGATCTATGAAAACGACGAGTGGAAGCTTTTAACCTATGACATCCACCCAAGTGCCAGACGAGGCGCAGCTATGGCCTTTATCGCCGGAAAAAATGTTCATATCTTGATAGCAGGAGAGGGCTCGACGGTTCAAGCTTCGAGGGACGTCTGGATTTTTAGTAAGTAGGATTCTGCTGGCGTGGATATTTGTCGAAGTATTGCAATGAAGGCTGGCTTTTGACCGCAGTTTAATAGCACCTAACAAGTATAGGTGAATAGGATAACGTAGAAAAGCAGCGTCCAGCCGTGGTGGACAGTGGGCCTTAAAGGCCAGCCACACTTCTGGACATCAATGTGTCATATTTATGGCTTTCACCATAAATAAACGGAGGACGCTGCAATGACCCACTATATCGAACTTGATGCTCACAGTAAAACCTGTACTGCTGTAGTCACAGATAAATCAGGAAAAAATACTTCAGAAATCCCGATTCCCAACTTCGGAAAAACATCTGTTGTCGTGGCTGCAGGAGGTCCCAAGGCCCCGGATTTTGGCCTTTGAAGAGATGAATATATCGCACTGGCTTTTGTAATTCTAAAAGACCACGTGGATGAACTCGTCATTGCTCATGCTCCTCACCTTAAGAAGCAACGTGGAGCTAAAAATGACACTATTGATGCTATACGACTAGCAACCGAGCTGCGCTGCGGCACTATAACTAAAGTTTTCCATGAAGATAATAAACTCTGGGACCTAAGGGTACTTGTAAACTCGTATCAAGACATAACCAAAGATTTGACCAGGGTAAAACTTCGCTACAAATCACTACTTCGAGCGCGAGGCATTTTCACCGAAGGAACAACTCCCTACACCGATGAGTCACTTCTTAAAACAATAAAGAAAGATCATGATCTTTTTGTAGCAACGAATATTTTCGAAAATATTCGCCACTAACAGTCAATAAAAAATGCATACGAAAAAAGGTTTGAAAAGCTAGCAAGCCAATGGCCGATGATTCGAAGTTTATGCTCGATTCCAGGAATCAGCTACATCCGCGCAT
>CAYZLH010000075.1:3144-9075 GCA_964478795.1 uncultured Bdellovibrionales bacterium
CAAAATAAGCACAAACTTTGGTCTTATTCCAAGCTAGTCTGACATACAGAAGAAAGTGACGGGAAGATTTACGGCAATAAAAAAGCCCAGGGTCGAACCGAGCTTAAAGCAGTGTTTATGGGTGCTGCCACGTCAGTATTGCTGCATAAAAGTAGCCTTCGCGGCTACTATGATCAACTGCGTAGTAAAGGACTCAATGACCGACAGGCAAAGAAGTGAATAAGCCAAACAAAGTGACTTTTCCAGCTAATATCAGACCTCTCCAGCTCGAAAGAATCGTTCAAAATCCGGTAGTATAATGAACACCCGGTGCACCCCCGCGGCTAGCCAAGGGAAAACAAAGAAATTTTTGTAAATTTACGATTTTTCCCAATAGCGAGTTGTGTTTTCACCAAGCAGCTGCTCGGAAAATCAAATAGTGGACGCGCCCTAAAGAGACGTTTCAGAAATGATGGTCATAGGTCAGCTCAACCGATGGCGGAGGCCGTATCAGTTGCAGGCGAGTTTCTCTTGGAGCAGTCTTCTGTAAATGGGCGAGTATTTTTCTGATGACGACCGGATTGCGAATTACAGCCAAGCGGCGGACACTGCCGCCGCAAAGTTCGCATTTCGTTAAATCTATTTTGAATGTGTGTTTGGCAAGCTCGGCCCAGGACTTCCTGGAGACTGCAGATGATTTCAACTTACCATTCTCGTAGCGAGCCTTCGGCTTTCGAATAAGAACGA
Organism: uncultured Bdellovibrionales bacterium; assembly: GCA_964478795.1. Taxonomy (GTDB): domain Bacteria; phylum Bdellovibrionota; class UBA1018; order CAIPTA01; family CAIPTA01; genus JAKFYM01. Next base: position 3,871 of record CAYZLH010000075.1, read on the forward strand.
CATATGGTCGAATCTTTGAGTTTGGAGCTAGAACACCAAAATACCGGATCAAGTGTCCGCGAGGCGAAGGCACGGCTGCTGCCAATTTTTCAATCAACTCGACGCCCGACAGTTGGATTTCTACTGTGCCGTCCGACCACGACTTCTTCATTTTATAGCGCACTGTACCATCTTCGGCCATATCCAACCGTTCGTGCGCCAAGGGTGGTCTCGTAATGTAACGGACCAGTCGAGCTAGCTTCCATCTTTGATGAGACTTAACGACCTTGTCTGCCTTGAGATTAAACCAGTTGAATTCTGCAACACGGTCACCACAGATTCTCGCCTTTTCCTGATCGGTGCGCACTCTGATGCGCCGGACCGGCTGGCCGGCGCGCTCTCCAAATGCAATCATGTTTTTAACCGAAGCAGCATCGCAAAGTGCTGCCCCATCCGGTTCTATGTTCCCGGACTGCTCACCATCAATGATATATCCGTGTTTTTGTATCTCCTTAAAAACACGCATAGCAACTTTTTGCAAAACATCGGCGACATCTTGCGATGAAATTGAGTCAAGTTCGCAAAAAAGAAATTTTTTCGTTTTTTCATCGTAAAAGAAGCCGCCATCAAGAAAAATGGCGTGAAAATGCACGTTCAAATTTAGAGCACCCCCAAGCCTCTGAATTACCAAAATTCCACCGGTTTTTGATTTGCCATACCCTTTTTCACGAAGCCTCTTTTGAATAAACTGGCTAACAGTTTTATGAAAAATATTTACCAAAATATTGAGCAATGGTCGGTCACGAGCACAGAGAAAACGCAGCGGCATTGGCAAAGATAAAACCCACTGGCGTGCGGGAGCGACAGGAAATATTTCTTGAACGATTCTCATTTCGGCTTCGTTCATCCGGCGTCCACAGCACGATGGACAAAACCCCCGACGCTTGCACGATAGTGCGAGCAATTTTTCATGTCCGCAGTCAGAACATTTGAGCCTTGCGAATCCATTTTCCAACCGGCCGCAATCAAGAAAGGCTTTAAATTCCTCCTCAACATATGCAGGCAAATTTTTATCCTTGTTAGACAATTCATTTAGGAATGCGGGAAAATTCTCTTTGATTAGCTCATAGAGGACCGTTTTTTCGGGAGTGCGTGGTCTGTATTTAAGTGTGGTTGCAATCATTTGCCCGCTGATACTTCAGCAGGCACCTAGCCCTCCAGCGACACTCGGTGTCGCTGTTAGACGCATAGATTGTATGCAAGAACATGACGGTGGTGTTGGCAGGAGGCAAAGATGAAAAATATCCATCAAAAAATAGAGGAAGCCGCCAAATCCCTTCTTGGCCACACCAATCTATTCAAACACCAGCGTCAAGCCTGTGAGGCAATCCTCTTAAAGCAAAATGTGCTGCTTATTGCCCCTATGGGAAGTGGCAAGAGTCTTTGCTATCAGTTGCCGACATTTCTATCTGCAAAGCCAACTCTTGTTGTCAGTCCACTTATTGCTCTGATGGATGACCAAGCTGAAAAGGCACGACTGCTCGGTTTGACTGCAGAGGCGCTTCATAGTGGGGTCGATTCAATGAGACAATGGTGGACGATTTCCAACTGGGTGGCAGGAAACCTTAACATTATGTTTACCTCTCCCGAGCGGCTATCTAGCCCTCATATGATAGGGTGTCTTAAGAAAAGGAAACCTGGTTTAGTTGTTATTGATGAGGCTCATTGTATTTCGACCTGGGGAAGCCGCTTTCGACCAGTTTTCCGCCTGCTCGGAGAAATTTTAAAGTCCTTTGACGACATTCCTGTTTTAGCAATGACAGCAAGTGCGAAGCCTGTCACACAAATTGATATCATTCAGACACTCCGACTCGGTAATCCAGTGTCAGTGACAGTCCCATTTGAGCTCAACAATATTTCGCTCAGTGCCACCAACTTATCAAGTATGACTGACCGACTTGAGTGTGTTCTCAAGATTGCCCAGGATGAGCGTCATTTGCCGATGGTCATCTTCTGCGTCACCAAAAAGCAATGCGAGTTCGTTGGGACCTACCTGTCGCAAAGAGGCCATAAGGTGAATACTTATCATGCTGGAATGTCAGCGTCTGACCGGTCGCTTGCCAATACAGCATTTCAAGACGCTGACCGGGGTATTCTCGTCGCGACATCTGCTTATGAGGTGGGTATCGATAAATCCGATATCAGGACGGTGATTCATTTATCTCTTCCAACAACGCTCGAGTCATATGTGCAAGGTATAGGGCGTGCAGGCCGAGATGGTAGACCGGCTACAGCCCAGCTATTTTATTCCGATCACGATCTAGATCTGATTGACGCATTAAGCGGGACAGGGTCCGACCATACGGAATCGCCCTTAGACCAAGAAATCCACAGCTATGCGGTCACGAAGAGCTGCCGCGTTTCTTACCTCAACGAATATTTTTTTCCGGCTTCCCATTTGCTGGCGGAGAAACATTGCGGGAATTGTGATTCTTGTCGGTCCCAGCCCCGGAAACGGAATCTACGATCAAATCAGGGTGGCATGTATTCACCGATCGCAGAGGCGCTCAAAAAATGGCGCAGATCTTTAGCCCTGGAATCAGGGCTGAAGGCATTTCAAATTCTTTCTGACCGGGAAATAGGCCGATTATCGGTCATAAAACCCCAATCTGTGTTGGAACTAGGAAAAATCGCCGGGATCCGACGCTCGGTTTTAAAAGTCCACGGCCAGGCGATCATAGCGGTTATGCGTGCCAAATCAGCTCCGAAGCAATCCGAACGTTCCGTCATTCGTCGAACTCCTGAAAGAAGCGTTTAAGTTTCTTAATAGCATAGTCGATCCGTTCCTGGAGGGTATCCACCCTAATGCCTAACTTCCTGGCGATCTCAGCCTTTGTGAGACTGTCTGGGTTTTTAATGTAAACCATCCGCAGCGCTTGCTTTTGGGCCGTCGTCAGCGATGCCCAAAAACGTTTAAACCTCCGGGAAGAATTTCCCGGTCGCTCCAGCTGCTCGTCTTCAGAAATATCAGGCTGGACACTGACCCGCTTGTCACCAAATGCTTCTGTTCCGGACATTTCTTTTTTAAAATTTGCGGTCTTTTGTAGTTCGAGAGCGACGTCATCTTTTAAACCGAGCAACTCGCGCAAATAGGTCGGCTCAAAGTAAACCTTCCTCTTTTTTCGGACGCGTTTACTCTGCTGTTTTTCTTTTTTAATCGCTGCCAAGTACTGTCCCAATCTGTTCGTAAATGCAGTTTTTTGATCACCAAAATATTTTTTTTTACGATCGATATCAGTAAATTATACCGCCTACTCACCATCATGACACCCCCTGGTTTCTACACACCTTAAGAGGGATCTTTTTTAAAAGTCGAGTTCGAGGGCGTAATGAAGCAGCAACGAAACATGCGGGGTATTAGGGGCGGAGCCCAAAAACCAAAGGTCGGGGGATATCAATCCCCATGCTTGCAAGGCACAAAAATCAACCCAACACCAGCAAACGACAAAAGAACAAGATACAAACAAGAAAAACAACACACACCAACAAAAGGAGATCACTAGCACAAAATAATCCGTGACATGTCCACATTCAAAACTAATTCACTAGGAGCTTGCGAAATGGAACATTCTTCGAACCATACTCAGCTCAATCTTTCCGAACCAACCGTCACACCGGCCAAAGCTCGTTGCAGTCTGGTGCGTTTCACTGCGGAGCAATTTGAAAGAATAAAAGGTGACGCCAGAAACTTCGGCCAATCAATTCCGGAGTTGCTCAGAAGCGCATACTTTGGGCGAAAATTAGTAACGCCTCGCTTCTCAGTTAGTGATGCAGACCGCATTGTCACAGCGATCAACCGGGTTGGCAATAATGTGAACCAGATTGCTAAGCACTTGAACAGCGGCTTTCGCGAGGGCTTCCAACCCTTACTTGAAGAAGCGGTCCTTTACCTGGTGGGCATCAAGGCAGAAGTCACGGTCGGTCATGGGCGTCGTTAAAATAATGTTTGTCAAACACGCAAAGAATCTTTTGCGCTATGTGACTGACGGTCGCGACGGCAATGATCCGGTGGAAGCGCACAACTGCTCGCCAAATACTGCGGCAGAAGACTTTGACGTGATCGCAAAATTGCATCATGGACGTGGCGACATCAGCGCAATTCACATTGTGCAAAGTTGGAATGACGGGGAGAGCAAAAAAGTCCTGCCAGAGGAGTTCAATGTTATGGGCAAACAAATGGTCGAAGCTAAATTTCCAGGGCACGCCTATTTGGTCGTTACACACACCAATACGGGACGCACACATAATCACATCATAGTTTCGCCGTGGAACAGTGAGAATGGGAAAAAGATCGAAAACAAAAAACGTCATTTATATGAACTCAGGTCCATTAATGACACTATTTGTAAGGAGCGGGGCCTATCTGTCATCGATGGAAAGGTAAAGGACCGAGCCGCGCGAATGCCAGATAAAGCCCAGCGGGTGTTGCGTTTTAACAGTCGGTCGTGGCTAGCTGATCTTAGTCAAAAAGCTGATTTTGGACGAGCATATGCCACATCCTATGATGAGTATGTGGGTGTTTTGTCAGAATTTGGTATCAAGACGCGGGTCGAAGAAAAAAACATCACCTATTTCTATCCCGGTAAAGATCGGGGCAAACGCGGGAGTAAACTGGGCCGGGTCTATGACAAACAGGAACTCGAAAAACAGTTCCGCGCCAACGATCTGAAGTTTGCTGCGATCCCCGGTCTTAGAGACAAAATCAGGCAAACAATCGGTACAGGTGGCGATGTTAAAGGTAAGCTTTCAGCCTTACCAAATACGACCTACGCCCCAGGGCACAAGGACTACAGCCGCTTCACCCACGAGTCGCGTTCGAGCACACAAAAAGTGCTCCCGCACCAACGCGATCTCGTAGCATCCATGATCCCTATTGAGGAGCTACGAAAAGCTCGCCTAAGCAATATCCCGAAATATTGCAAAGAAAAGAATATCTCCCTAGTGCAACGTCCGGATGGCAAAACCGTTCTAAAAGGCAGGGAGTTTGTTGAGATTTCAGAATTCAGCTGGCGTAACACCCGCAACCGGACCGAAGGATCACTTATTGAATTTGTGGCGGCGCATCAAAATCTCTCAATCTTGCAAGCTGTGGCTAAGATCAACTATCACCCAAGACTTCTCGTTTTAGAAAAGCATTTCGGAGAGATTCAGCGCAAATTTACGTCA
>CAYZLH010000076.1:0-9041 GCA_964478795.1 uncultured Bdellovibrionales bacterium
TGTTTGCCATCGTAACGGATGCGAGTCACAAATTTGGCACCGCCGAAGCTGTTTACCTCTCTGAGAAAGACACGCAAAGCTACGCCAACATTCCTTCCGTAGCGCATACGGGTGATAAATTTCCGCTCCAAGTAACCGTACAGAACAATTCGGCGAAAGATGGAAAGTTCAAAGCGGAAATCTCGGTAGTGATCAAAGACAAAAACGGCAAAGTGATAGGTCAAGAAAAACTGACCAAGGAAGCTTTGATCGAGAAGTCTGGATCAAAATCCATCTCCTTGGGTGACTTGCAAATCAGCGATGAAGCGAGCTCCATTGAGTATGTGGTGCGCATCTATGATGAGAACGGCAAACTCGTGGACGTAATGGAGCCTGCTCCGCAGTTCATCTTGCCTTCGATACCGCTCTCCACTCGCGATACCTTGATCGCTCAGATGGAAAACGGCGCCTTGAAGCGCGTGTTCACCAAAGAAGCCACCGCGCTTCCTGGTCAGGGCACTATTCAAGCCGTGGCCTCGAAGAGCTTGGTATCTACCGTGCTCACGCAAATCGTGCAGCGAGCAGATCGTGATCCTTTTGCGGATTTCTTCATTATCAACCGCTTGAACCGCGCTTTGTTAAAAGGTTCGGATAAAAAGACGGAAGAAGTACAAGAAGTATTGGGCGCGCTCTTGGGCTACGTTGACGCCAACGGCTTTGTAAAATACTTCCCACAAGCCCGTCAGGGTGATGTGGCCCTTACGGCCGCTGTGTTGCACTCCTTGGATTTGGAACCTTGGTCGGTAGCTCTGATGCCGTCCGCGCTCAAAGGAAAACTCAAAGGGGCTGTGAAAAAAGTTCTCGAGCGAAAAGTTCCGGCCAACTATGTGGGCACGGAGCCGATGGACTGGATGCGCGCGCAAGCTTTGATGGTGCGAGCAGCCTTTTTGTTCGGCGATGAAGAAATGGGTGCATTGGCTCAGCAAGTACGCACTGGCATCATCAACGAAGTGAAGACCAGTCAGACGCCCTTTGGTTTCTCCCTCGACAAGTGGACGAACAGTGACCTCATCAACGTTTGGTTGATGGACATTCGCGCCGGCGGCAAAGGCTTAGAGTCGCCGCTCTTCAAATTGCTCGTGGGCCCCGCTCGCCTCGTGTACAGCGGCAACACGGCTCTCTTGAACGGTGGACCTTCCTATGGCTGGTACTATACCGATGAAACCATCGAAACCTCCAAGCTCCTCTTAGGTTTGGCCCAGTCCCGCGGCGATAGCAAATTGGCTAGAGCTCTGGCACTTGGCCTCACCAACCACAGCGCTCGCGGCTGGTATAACTCCAGCACCACGATGGCCGTGGCCGAAGGGTTGAAAGGTTTTGGCCGAGTCTACGAAGCGGAAAAAGTAACGGGTGTTACCACCATTCGCGTACCCGAAGAGCAAACCACTGTGACAGTCGATTTTGCTCAGAAGGTTACCGGCGGTGTGACCGCTCCGTTCACCAGAGAAAAAGCTACCGTGGAAGTGAGCCACAACGGATCGGGTAAACCTTGGGTGAGCTTACAATCCTCAACGGCAGTACCCCTTACTGCAGCTCGTGGTGCCGGGATGAACATCGAGAAAACCATCCGCAATGTAACTCGTGAAGGCGCGTTCCAAGCGGGTGACGTGATCGAAGTAACCCTGACGATTCACGCCAATTCTCCGCTACGCCATGTGGCTGTGCTGGATCCGATTCCTGCCGGTGCCAATATCCTCGCGGAGGCTTATGGCGCTTATAGCAGCGGTCAGAAATCCTATAGCGGCTACAAGCTCTACTTCGACTTCCTCGGCAACGGGGCAGCGGTGGTGAAGTATCAGTATCAATTGAACAACCCTGGATCCTTTAAGCTTCCGCCCACAAAAGCAGAAGCCTTGTTCCAGCCCAGCATTTTTGCGGAAACGCCAAACGCTGTAGTTCAAGTGCAATAGATGGGGAGTCAGCACCCGGCTCCTGAATACGGAGCCTGGGCGCTGAAACTTGGGAGAGAAATATGTTAGTGGAACAAATGAAAAAGACGTTTGCGGATCGCTGCCGGAAAAATCCGGCCTATTCGCTCCGCGCGTTTTCCCGGTCTTTAGGAATTGATTCGTCCACGGTATCGGCCATCATGAAGGGTTCACGCCCACTCACGATTAAGTCGGCCCGAAAAATCATCCAAGGCTTGGATATTGTGAATCCGGTGGAAGTTCAGGCGATTATTGCTGAGACGTTCGCCGCCAAAGAAGAAAAAGTGGTGCTCTCCTATGAGGAGCTGTCTTTGGAAAAGGCGGAAGCCATTGCCCAGTGGGAAAATTTTTCGATCATGGCCGTGTTGGAGTTAGACAACTTCAAGGCCGTGGAGCGAAATATCTCGGAGCGTCTCAATATTCCCATGGGCACGGTGATCGAATGTCTGGATCGTTTGAGCCGATTGGGCTTAGTTACGAAAACGGCCGCGGGCTGGAAACTCACCGGGAAAAATATTTCCACGCCGAGCGATATTCCCTCGGCAGCGTTACGCGAGGGGCATCGCCAATTTATGAATAAGGCGCTTTTTTCTATGGAAAATGACCCCGTGGAATTACGCGATATTTCCGGTATCACCATGGCGGTGTCGAAAGAAAAGTTACCCGAAGCCCGAATCATGATTCAAAATTTTCGTCGCAAACTCTCGGCCTTGATGGAAACGGGTCAAAGAGATGCGGTGTATCGATTAAATGTGCAACTATTTCCCGTTACGATGGAGAAGAAAAAATGAAAACTTTCCTAATGTTACTGATGAGCCTGACCTTGCCTAGTTTCGCCTTGTCGAGCTTTGCGGCCGACCGGATTTTGACTGACGGTTTTGATAGTGGCAATGCCGGGGATGCGATCGGCGCCGAGTTTCTCTATTCTGCGCGCGATCTCTTGCAACGCTTTGAATTGCTCGACGCGAGAGGGGAAAAGCTCGTGGAAGTGGGCAAACTTCGCCGGGCTATCGAAACTACAGTAGTGGTTTCTGAGGAGCGAGTGTTTCTCAATGGCATGGAACGCGATGCTGTGAATTATCCAGAGCAAAAGTTGATTAAAGTGAATCGCCTGCGCTGGAAAGAATTGCGCCAGCCGGTGGAAACCAAAGCTCGCTTGACCCTCGTATTGCACGAGTTCCTCTGGATTCTAAAGATCGACGACACCAACTATTCTGTTAGCGCGCCGATGATCGAGAAACTTTCCATCTCGCCCTATAGCCCCGGAATTTGGTTGGACGTTCCGGGATTGCCCTTCGCCACTGCGGAGTGCACGGGAAAAGTGAATAGCGACCTCTATGTGACCGTGCGTGTGGCCACCAAAGGTGCCACCAAAACTCCGCACCAAGGGGAAGTAGTAATCGAGCGCGGAGGCAACCGCTTTGGCTATCGTTTTTCGCCAGAATCGATCGCGCAATTTTTCGAGCGCGATGATGCCAAAAAGAATTTGGCCATGGTTGGTTTGAGTGTCTTCATCGGCGGTGAATCGCCGGTGCAGATCAATTATGCCGGCAAAAACTATGTGGATCAGGATGCCAAGCTAGTGTTGGATGAACTAGCTGCCACACCGGACGATCAGATGGAGAATTCTATGCTGATTTGGAAGGGACCAGGCTTTGCGGCTAGTGAAGTTTGGCAGATGAAGCAAGTGGTTTGTTCCGTTTCATCGAACAACTAATTAATCCTATCTTATTGATTTTATTGGCCTCTTTTCGCTTCCAAAGAGGCCGTTTTATGCCGCAATTGGCCATAAATTGTTGATTAATTAAGTATGGAATGGTAGATTCACCCGATGAAAACAGCTCATTTATTGCTGCTCGGATTCGCCCTGTTCGCCCTTGTCCCCACGGCCCGAGCGGCTCAAATGGAGCTGGGCTTTTATTCCCTCGGTAGTGCGGCCATTGCCCCAGCCAATTTGGCCAAGGAATCCTCGCTATTACGTCTCGAAATTCCTTATTTTGCCGAAGTCGCCGCGAAACACTACCAGCCGCTGCTCGATAATCCAAAGTTGAGTGAAACTGCCAAAGAGGATATTCGGCGTTGTCAGTCTCAAGGCGCCCAATCGTGCTGGATCCATTTCGGCCAAGAGCGAGGGACCCTATTTTTGATTGGCGATGGATCCGAGGCTTGGACGAATTGTCATCTCGTGGCCAGCTGGATAGAGTATCGCAAACAAGAATTAATTTTTAGTGGCACGAAATTAGAAGACTTGTGGCAGGCACTTCGGTCATCTTCTATTCCGTTTCAGCTCACTGATGCTTGGGGGAATCTCCGCAAGTCTAAGACCGAGGACGCCCACTTTATCGGCGGTGTTTTCAAGGGAATGAAAGACCCGGCATCGATTCACTGCTCACCCATTGATGATGCCGTAAAAATTCGCTTTGCCCGTTCCTTAGGTAAGGGTCTAGCGTTTTCCAAAGAAAAATTGCGCGATGGAGAAGTACTAAGTATTGGCGGCTATCCTCGTCCCACCGACAGTCGCGGCCTAGGGAAAGAATCTGATGGCAAAAGTTTCTATTGGTCGAAGGGCGGCTTTCTCGACCGCAACAAGTATGAAGAGTATTTTGGGAAAGATCACGGTCTTGGTTTCGTTTTGAATGATTCCTACACCTCTGTCTTACTAGCGGATAGCACGCAAGGCATGAGTGGCACGGCTGTGCTCAACGAAAAAGGGGAAGTAGTAGGAATCTATAAAGGCTTTTTGCCCGTAGATCGTGAGAAAAAAGATGTGCCGCGCGGTTCACTCTTTTTGTCTGTAAATGGTCTACGATTTGTGGAGATCTATTCAGAGTCTTTGTTTCAATAGAGAGCCGGAGTTCTGGCTCGCCTTAGCCAACTGGGAAAAATGTCTCAATTCGGCCCAATAATGAGACAAAAATTAACTCCCCTTGAAACTCCCCCTGAAACTCCTAATGCAGTGGTTGCCGCGAAACTCTCTTTTACGATTAAGCAGAGCTGATTTTCAGTACATTCAAGGAAAGACTCTTATTTTTTTTGGTTTTTTTCAATCCTCGACTTTTCCGTAGCTGCAAATCGTCAGAGCAGTGAAGGAAATAAAGAAAACGGACCCTCTATACGGAATTATGAGATACAGTGGCAAATTGGTTGGTATCTTGCAGGTGACTAAGTCTGAATGGCCAGGCAAACGTAGTTCGGAGAAAATTTGGATATTCACGAAGTCTCGGAAAAAAAAATTGTCGTAGACAAGGCCGCCGGACTACAAGGGGCCGGAGTGGTTGGAATCGGGGCCTCGGCCGGGGGCTTAGCGGCAATCGAAAGTTTTTTCTCTGGATTCGCCAATTTTAAGGCGCCAAATTTGGCTTTCGTAATCGTGCAGCATTTGTCTCCAAGTCACGCCACCATGCTCGTTGATATCGTTTCCCGGTTTACCCACTTCAAAGTGCAGTTGGCGAGAAGTGGAATGGCTGTGGCGCCAAACAATGTTTATGTTATGCCACCCAATAGCCAAATTGAATTTCGCGAGGGATGCCTATTCCTTTCTCCTTTGAGCGAACCGCGCGGATTAAATTTACCAATTGATCATTTTTTATCCTCGCTGGCCCAACTCGAGAAAAAAGCGATATGTGTCATTCTTTCAGGTTCAGGAAAAGACGGGGCTCAGGGAGCCAAGCTTGTGGGAGAAAGCGGTGGATTGGTGATTGCTCAATCTAGCGAAACTGCAGAATATTCAAGTATGCCGAGAAGTGTGATTAGCTCAGGCTCTGCTCATTTTGAATTGGCTCCTGCGAATATGGCCCTAAAAATATTAACCTATGCATCGAGTGGATTTGTCAGTGTGCCTCCGCCCATCAATTCCGATAAACTGGCGGTGACGCGAGAAAAAATTTTTGAACTATTGCATAAGGGTACGGGACATGACTTTTCGCAACATAAGCCGCAGACAGTCCAACGGCGAATTTACCGGCAAATGGCATTGCATCGGATCAAAGATTTAAATATTTACCTTAATTTTTTGCGAGACTCTCCCGATGCCGTGATCGCTCTTTATCAGGATTTGTTAATCGGTGTCACAAGTTTTTTTCGCGATCCCGAAGTTTTTACTGAGTTACGGGAAAAAGTAATTCCAAAAATATTGCGAGCGAAAGAGCAAAATGAAACCGTCCGAATCTGGTCTGTTGGCTGCTCTACCGGCGAAGAAGCCTACTCTTTGGCCATTTTAACCCAAGAGTGTCTCGATCAACTAAATCTGCAGAAAAAGGTTTCAATTTTTGCCACTGATCTGGACGAGCGAGCTATCGCGCGAGCGCGTCTGGGTCAATTTTCTCGAGATATTGAAAAGCACTTGTCACCGGATAGATTAAATCGATTCTTCTCTTTAGATGTAAAATCCAATAAATATCAAGTGAAGCAAAAAATTCGTGACTTAATCGTCTTCTCCGCCCACAATTTGCTCAAAGACCCGCCATTTTCTCGGATTGATTTATTGAGTTGTCGGAACTTACTGATTTACTTCAACGCCAATATTCAAAACAGAGTGATGGAAATTTTTCATTACGCTATAAATCCTGGTGGCGCGCTCCTATTAGGCACTTCCGAGGGCGTGGGCAAAGGAGAGACTTTTTTCACGCCAATTAATAGCAAGCTAAAGATTTTTGCCAAGGCCGATGGAAAAAATAAATTATTCAGTAAACCGGCACCTGTTTTTCTGCCAACAATAGGTTTAGCCAAAAGTGTCACATCAAGTATCGATAAAGGAATCGAAATGAATGCAAAACAATCCTTTCGCCAAACAGCAGAGCAAATTCTATTGCAACAGATTGCTCCCATATCTGCCCTCGTAAACAATAGTGGCGACTTACTCTACTTGCATGGTCGGGCCGGATTGTACTTGGAGCCGGTCACGGGGGAGATTGGCACGAATAACCTACTAAAAATGGCTCGTGAAGGGCTGCGCGAGGGCTTGGCAATTGTGCTGCGAAAGGCCATTGAAAGTAAGGCGATCGAGTATATGAAAGCGCAGAAGGTAAAAAGTAATGGACATCATAGTTTTGTAGATGTGACCGTGCGTCCGGTTTTTGCTGAGGGAGTATCGGAAGAACAGCAAATATTATTTTTGGTGTCCTTTGAGGAGGCCACCAGCCCTGCAGATGTGGATCTAGCCGAGCTCAAAAAGAATGCGAACCTTTCGGCAGAAAATGCCGATTTGCTTTTAGGATATATCGAGTCGATAAACTCATTGCAAAATGAAGTAAAAGTTAAAGAAAATTACATTCGCCAAATCAGTTTTGACTTAGAAAATGTGGAAAATGCTAATAAGCAATTGGCATCGGAACTACAGTCCACCAAAGAGGAGCAGCAATCAACCAACGAAGAACTAGAGACCTCAAAGGAGGAGCTGCAGTCGATCAATGAAGAATTGCAATCAGTGAATGAAGAACTATCAACGCTAAATGCCGAACTGAACTCTAAAATTGAAGATTTATCAGCTTTGAATAACGACATGAATAATCTCCTTTCTGGAACCGGAATCGCTACGGTTTTTCTTAATAAAAAGCTTTCGATATTACGATTCACGCCAACCGTGCGTGATATCATTAATTTGATTCCGAGTGATATCGGGCGACCCATTGGCGACATTGTCAGCAAACTAGAAAATTACCATCAACTATCGGTAGATGCCCAGGAAGTGTTGGAGACACTGAAAGCGAAAGAACTTGAGGTGAAATCGAGTTCTGGTCCCTGGTATTTAATGAGAATTCGCCCCTACCGCACGTTAGAAAATGTAATAGAGGGGGTGGTAATTTCCTTTATCGATATTAGTGATTTCGTCGAAATTCGCGCCAATCTTAAGAAGGCTCACGATGATTCCCGCCTCGCCGTTGTCGTGCGTGATTCTGTTGATGCCGTAAGTGTTCATGATTTGAGTGGCAAAATTCTTGCCTGGAATATGGGCGCCACTAAACTTTATGGGTGGAGTGAAGAGGAAGCCCTAAAAATGAATATAGCTGATCGAGTGCCTCAAAACCGCAGAGAAACCGAGTTAGAAAATCTGCTTAGATTGGGAAAAAATGAAATGATCGAGGCTTATCGATCCGAGCGATTGAAAAAAGATGGAAAAATCGTATCCGTGACGCTCGCCACCACTGCCTTGAGAAACAAGTCAGGTGAAGTTTACGCAATTAGCACGATCGAGCGATTGGCCGCCGATAAAAATCGAAATATCGGAGGAAACTAAAATTGAAAAAACCAAGTCCAAGTTTAGCTGAACTTCGAGCAATGGCTGAAGGTCATCTTGAAAGAACCGCGAACTTTGATTTGCGCAAATATCATTCGATTGAACCCGAGATGGTGCAACAGATTTGCTATGAGCTTGGCGTTCATCAAGTAGAATTGGAACTGCAAAATGACGATCTTCGGCGAGCGAATTTAGATTTAGAGAAGTCAAGGGAGGCCTACTTCGATCTCTATGAGCTTGCGCCGCTTTCTTATTTCACGTTGGCTAAAGATAATAGAATTATCCAAGCGAATCGACAATCGGTGAAGCTCTTTGGTTTTAGTCGTGAGGATCTATGCACAATGGCGATCACGAACTTAATTTTTCCGGCGGATCAAGATATTTACTATCACTTTCAAAGGATAGAAAATGGAAAAGATGGTTCCCAGAATTCTTGTGAATTGCGTATGGTGAAAAGTTCTGGTGAAAAGTTTTGGGTGCAGATTTCAGCCAATATTGAATCCGGATCCTCTGAGGAAAGAAGAATTCGTCTGACCATTAGTGACATCAATAGAGTGAAAGAATTGGAGGGCGAATTGATTCTGGCCTCGAAGTTGTCAGCTCTAGGGGCAATTAGTACTGGGCTATGTCACGAAATTAATAACCCACTAACCGTTCTTTTGGGGAATCTACAAATTCTAAATCGTTTGATCACTGATCCAATTAAATTTGAGGAAAAAATTCAGATTCTTTTGGCCAATTGCGGGAGAATTTCCAAAATTGTAAAAGATCTTCAGCTCTTCTCGGAGAGCCTACAATCAAATTCGTTTCGTCCCCAGTCATTAGCAAAAATTCTTGGC
>CAYZLH010000077.1:0-7788 GCA_964478795.1 uncultured Bdellovibrionales bacterium
CGACCACCAAAAAAGCAAAGGTAAAGAACGGAAAATTTTGAATCAAAGTGTGAAAAATATAGCATTTTCGAACGGTTGCTGACTACCTGTGAGCGTGTAATTGCGGCAACAAAAATACCCAGGGGTTACCTGGGTATTTTTCTTAGGCTACGCGTTCTGAAGCCGAGAGGCGATCTCGCGAACTTCTTCCGCCGCCGGAACTCTTTTTGTCTTTTTTCGAGGTGTTCGGCGCTTTTGCCAAGGCAAATTGCAACACTTCGTCAATATGTTTCACCGGCAGGAACTCCAACTTATCGCGGTATTCCTCAGCAATATCTTCTAAGTCTTTCAAGTTCTTATGCGGAATGATGATTTTGGTAATACCGTGTCTCATGGCCGCCAAAGCTTTTTCTTTGAGTCCACCGATCGGTAGCGCCTTACCGGTAAGCGTCATTTCGCCGGTCATCGCTACATCTTTGCGTACTGGGATTCCCGTGAATCTTGAAATCATCGCCGTGGCCATGGCCAATCCAGCCGAAGGTCCGTCTTTCGGAATCGCGCCGGCAGGAATATGCACATGCATGTCGTGTTCACCGCAGGCTTTGTCTTCAATTCCATAGCGTTCCGCATTCCCGCGGATATAGCTCATGGCTGTGGTTGCGCTTTCTTTCATCACGTCACCCATTTGACCTGTGAGAATTACCCCGCCCTTACCTCGTGACATCGATGTTTCGATGTAGAGAATTTCTCCACCCGCCTGAGTCCAGGCCAGGCCAGTGGAAATTCCCACTTCGTCCTTATCCTGCTGCTCTTCACGGATGTAAATTGGAGCACCTAAAAATTTGGTTACTAGATCTGGAACTACTTTTACCTTTTCCTTTTCGCCTTCGGCAACCTTGCGGGCCACCTTTCGGCACAGGGTTCCCACTAAGCGCTCGAGATTTCTCAATCCAGCTTCCCGAGTGTAGTGTTCAATCGTGTATTTCAAGGCATCGTCAGTAACTTCGATGTGTTTATCGGAGATACCGTTTTCTTTGATCTGCTTCGGGAGCAAATACTGTTTGGAAATTTTCAATTTTTCGTCTTCGGTATAACCGGAGAGTTGAATGATTTCCATCCTGTCGCGAAGAGCGGCGGGAATGGTTTCCAAAACGTTGGCCGTAGCCAAAAACATTACGTTCGAGAGATCGAAGGGCAGATTGAGATAATGATCTCTGAACGAATAGTTTTGTTCTGGATCAAGAACTTCAAGAAGAGCTGCCGATGGGTCGCCGCGGAAATCGCTGCCTAGTTTGTCAATCTCATCGAGCATAAATATCGGGTTACGTGACTTAACTTGTTTTAGGCCCTGTACGACTTTTCCTGGCATCGCACCCACATAGGTACGACGGTGACCGCGAATTTCGGCTTCGTCTTTCACACCGCCGAGGGAAATACGCAAAAATTCTCTGCCCAAGGCTCTGGCGATACTCTTACCGAGCGAAGTTTTACCAACTCCAGGAGGTCCCGCGAAACAAAGAATGGGGCCCTTCATGGATTTATTAAGTTTACGCACAGCCAGGTATTCGAGGCAGCGTTCTTTGATCTTTTGTAAGTCAAAGTGATCTTCATCGAGAATCTTTTTCGCGTTCTTCAGGTCAAGGTTATCTTCCGTTTGTTTATTCCAAGGAAGTTCCACAACCAATTCTAGGTAAGAGCGAAGAATTGATGCTTCAGAAGAGTCTGGATGCATGCGCTCCAATCTTCCCAATTGTTTTAACACTTCTTGCTCATTTTCCTCAGAAAGTTTTGATTCCATTACTTTCTGACGAAGATCCTGCATTTCTTCTTGTTTGTTGTCTCCATCGCCCAGTTCATTTTTGATAGCGCGGATCTGTTCACGCAAGAAATATTCTTTTTGAGACTTAGTCATCTCGTCTTTCGCCTGCGAGCGAATTTTCGCTTGCATGGCCAAAACTTCCAACTCACGAATCAAAATTTCGTTCACATTCTTAATACGAACGAGAGAGTCGTTAATTTCGAGTAGAGACTGCGCCTCAGACATCTTTAATCCAAGGTTAGATGCGATCAAATCCGCCAATCTACCTGGATCCGTAATGTCATCGAGAACCATTAGAATGTCTGGGGAAAGAACTTTGCCAAGGGAAATAACCTTTTCAAGGTTTTCTCGAACATTTCTCATCAAGGCTTCGGCCTCAACAATGTCTTGAGCGTCAAGTACGCGTTCATCGATCTTTTCAATATTGGAGCGATAGAAAGGTTCTGTTTGAGTAAATTCTTTAATGCGGGCCTTGGTTAATCCTTGAGCTAAAATCTTAATTCGACCATCAGGAAGCTTACGCATTCTCATGATCATCGCGATGGTTCCTACCTCGTAAATTCCATCGGGTTGAGGAAATTCGTCAGCCGTATTTTTTTGCGACGAAAGAAAAATTAATCGATCATTTTTGGCCAGCGCTTCTTCGACAGCTTTGATCGAGCTATCACGGCCAACAAACAGGGGAAGTATCATGAAAGGAAAGATCACTATATCTCTAACCGGAAGCATTGGTAGATTTTCCGGAATCTGGATCTGTTCGCCTTCGTAATTCGTTACCATATTCTCTCCAAAATTTTCAGGAACCCGTTCAACTTCTCACTACTATCTTGATAACAGCCGCAAATATCGCTTACGCTACGTAAAACTTCTTCTTCTTTTCTTGTTCTTCTTGGTGCGTAATGCACAAGCGAGCCGTTGGGAAAATTTCCAAACGCTTCGCTCCGATCTCTTCTTCGCACTCTTCACAGAGACCGTAAGTGCCTTCTTCCATTCTTTGGAGAGCTTCATCAATGTCGGCAAGGGTACGTTGTTCTTTCTCACGAAGCGTAAAAACTACGCCTTGAGAAAGTTCAACACTCGTTAGATCAGTTTCATCAGCCAAATCTTCAGTGCTAATGGAAAATTCGTTCTTACGAGAGGCGGCTGCGCTGTTGAGCAGCCTTTCCCTCTCGGAGAGAAGTTTTTTCTTCAGTTTCATCAGATTTTTCGCTTCCATTTCTCATCTCCTACGAGCTTGCTTGTTGAAAACTCATCGGTGAAGAAATGAAGTGGCTTGAGAAGATATTACTTGAGCAGAATCGAGGATTTAACTTTGAATTTTACCTGTTAATTTTCTGGACAGAATTTCTCTTTACAACCGAATTCGCACATTCGTCCGTGTTGTCTTTTCTGCACATCAAATTCCGAAATCTGCTGCGTTTGGATCGCTATTTGAGCTTGAAGCTCGTTGATTCTATTAGATAATAGTAGCTGTTCGCTTCCCAAAGATGTGCGAATTATTTCCAGATCAATTTTGTCTTTTTGAAGAAGAGTATTTAGACTGTTTTGGTCCGGTGAATCGATTGGGGGTTGCATAAATTGTCCCACTTTTGTCATCGGGAGCGTGGGACCAAGAAGAAAAATTGGAAGATTTTCTTGGTTTTCGACATTTTTCTCGCGAAAAAAGTTGTCGATTACGGCCAGACTCAAATTAAGAGCGGAAATTTCATCGTCGATTGGAGCGATTGTATTCTGATTCTCGTTCAACTCTTGTTTTGCCAGAATAAGTCTTTCACTGACGTTCGCTTGCTCGGCACTAACAAAGTTTAAGCTATTCCGATTCTCTTCAATGCACGATTGAACTTTCCGTAAGTCGCAGCGGCGAATGATTTCTTTGTCGGGAAATTCTCGGCTAAAGGCTTGAGTGGAAATCGCTAGTATGAATAAAGTAATCATTTGTCCTCCAAAATTCGTTGAGCCATGGTTGCAGTCTTAGGGAAAAAGTTACGAAAATGACGCCATTCAGGATCGTTCCAGTGTTGCGGATACTGCTGCCGGAATAAGGCCTTTAGTTCAATAGGTAGATTCTTGTCTTGTTCTATGAAGAGGAGCGATTTCCAACACCCCCATTTTGCCTTTCGAAGGGTGCGAATATTACAGAATTTTTGGAATTCACGTTGGAAGATGGGGCGTTGGAGTTGCCAGGTGAGTCGTAAATACGAAACTAAGTGTGTTGGTTGCTGTTGAAAACGTGACGAAATGAGGTTCCAAATATTTTTTAGATTTTGGCTCGGTTGATTTTTATTCTGAGACAGCCAGTATTCTAGACCGTGAACCACAAAGGGAAGGGGCTCGTTGCCAATTATTTGTAATGCCACTAGCAGGTGATCTATAGATACATTTCTTAGTCCAGCCTTTTGCATAAATAAAGCTATTGCCCATTCCCGGTTGGATTGCGCCTTTTCAATGATAATTTCCTCCAGGAAGGAGTTTTCTTCCTGATTTTGAGCCCACAGCAAGGCACACAACATTTGTACCTCTGGTCGATTTATTTCGGTGGTCACACATTTCTTGGCGCTATCCTGGGAAATGCTTTTTCCTGCGCGTAAGTGGGCGGTCGCCGTAGCTTTTAGGTCGGCTAAGCTCTGGTTTTCTGTTTTGCTGAACTGGTTGAGAGGTGTGCGAAATGAAGGAATTTCCTCTTTATTCGCGTTTTTTGCACAAGAAGTTATTAGCAGAAGCAAAAGGCAGTATTTCATAGGAATGTCCTTTGTTGGATTTTGTTCAGGTGAGATTGGTACTTAATTTCCGGGATATTAATTTCGTATTTACGAATCTTTTCGATAAGAGTCACTTTAGAAAGGCCCGACTCTTTTGCCGTTAAATTGATCTTTCCCTCGAATCGCCGCAGGATATGTTCAAGATATTTTCTTTCAAACGACTCCTTGGCCGAACGGTAATTACTTGGGAACAGATAGTTCTCTACCATGGGATCAGAACTGGAGGAGTGAAGTGGGGGTAGGTGTTCCGGCAGCAATATGCCGTCACTACATAGAGCAAATGCATATTCAATAGTATTGCGGAGCTCGCGCACGTTTCCCGGCCAGGAATGAGCCAGTAGGCAAGCCATAAATCCCTCTCCGAACTTCCAGCACGTTTGATTTCGATTCTGTGCACATTCATGGGCAAAAGTGCGTGCTAGTCCTTCAATCTTTTCATTGTTTCCTTGTAACTTAGGCAAATGAATTTGAAAGCCCTTGATTCGATAGTAGAGATCTTGCCGAAATTTTCCTTCGGCCACCATTTGATCCAAGGGTCTATTTGTCGCCGCAATAATTCGAATGTCTAGCTGAATTTCCCGATTTGAACCAACGGGAATTACGATTCGACTGTTCAAGGCCTCAAGTAACTTTGCTTGGATATGAATTGGCAGCTCGCCAATTTCATCTAGGAAAACTGTTCCTTTATTCGCCCACTCTAGCTTGCCAATACGCTTAGAGTCTGCCCCAGAAAATGAACCCCGCTCGTGGCCAAACAGTTCACTTTCGATCAGATTTTCACTAAGAGTGGCTAGATTGACGGCCACGAAACGTTCACCCCTGCGAATTGTGGTGTTAGAATTGGCGATTTTTGACAACTTTTCATTCATTTTCAACCCCCCATGTAGAGCTCATGATCCATTCCTCTAATCCTGGCCAAAATTTTTCCATAAAGTGCTCTGTATTTATTGATGGTAAATCTTGTTCATCGAAATCTTCAAAATCCATAATTCCTCCTCGCGTTTCACAGCGGTAGAGCAATGTTTGGACCAACGATCCGAAATTTTATGAACTTTTCTTTGTGGAGAGTTCGAAAGAAAATTGTTTATTAATTTTAGGGACTTTCGTGTTCGAGGAAAAAATCGGCAGAGGTAAATTGAATAAATTCAGATTCTTACTTATAAAAATGTTGTGGGGTTACCACTACAACTATGGTAGGTAATTCTCGATGAATGCAACTGCTTTGCGAGTACTGCATATTGAAGATGATCAAGAGGCCCATGAAATTTTGCGACTTGCCTTGGGCAAGGTCGGTAATTTTCACTTTGATATTGCTTGGGCCGCTTCCGACTCCGACTTGCGAAAGCTATTGCGCCACAGCTTTCCTATAGTTTTTCTCGATCTGCACCTTTGGGGTGGCCTAAAAGGCTTGGATTTATTGCCTAAGATTCGCCATTCAAATCCTCAGGCCGAAATTATCGTTTTGAGCTCCGATGCTTCTTTTGCGAATGCTCAGCGAGCGATGCGCAATGGTGCAAACGATTTTCTAGCAAAAGGGTTTGGCCCAGATGAGCTCCGCTTCTCGCTGATTCGGGCGGTTGAACGCCGGCGGTGGAAGGCAATTGAGCGAACAGCTGTTAGAAATCTCGAATCTTCATTAAATAGTTTTTCAATGGTTGGAAAATCTAAGTCGTTTGTTCGCTTTCTGGAAAAAGTTGAGAAAGTCGCGCCCACCCCGCTGGCGATTTTGCTAGAGGGAGAAACCGGTGTGGGCAAAGAATTAGTGGCCAAGTGGATACATTTAAAAAGTGCCGATTCTGCCGCTCCGTTTGTCGCGATAAATTGTGCGGGAATACCAGTCGGGCTTGCGGAGTCATTTTTATTTGGTCATGAAAAGGGCGCGTTTACTGGAGCTATACATAGGAAAATTGGAGCTTTTGAAGAGGCGGATGGGGGCACCCTTTTTTTAGATGAAATAAACAGTTTACCTTTGGAATTACAGGCGAAAATGCTAAGGGCAATTCAAGAAAAAGAAATTCGTCGGGTGGGTGGAAAAGAAGTTATTCCAGTGAGTGTTAGAATTGTCTCCGCGGCGAATCAAAGTCTCTTAAAAATGGTTCAGGACGGAATCTTTCGAGAAGATCTCTATTACCGTTTGGCCTCTATCTGTTTTAGTGTTCCGCCATTGCGGGAGCGCAAAGAAGATATTCCGCTGTTGGCTAGTCACTTTAGCGGTGGAAAACAAATGAGCAAAGAATTGCTGATTCATTTACAGGCGAGAGAGTGGCGAGGAAATATTCGGGAATTGCAGAATTTCGTAAATCGCCTAACTGTTTTATTTCCCGATGCACCTATCCTCACTCTCGAGCATCTCGAGGAGAGTAGTATTTTTGGTGGTGGAGCAGCTGAAATGCGTCCTAAGGTGGAAAATGCCAAAGGTCTAAAGAAAGAAAAACAGGAGCTAGAACTGCGATTTTTGCGAGAAAAGTATGAGGAATCAGATGGAAATGTCAGCAGATTATCTCGCGTGCTAAAGATGGATCGATCCCACTTGCATCACAAACTAGTGCAAATGGGGATTCACAAGATATCAAGATTTTGATTTTATTGAGAGATCTTGAGTAAACGATCTGCACCACAATGGAAAATTCGCGGCGAAATTTCCAGTCGTTGCACCATTTAGGCCCAACTTCTTCACTTCGTCGACTTCTGCGTCTGCAGCACCTTCCCAGGTGAAAAAATAGGGAAGTTTGGCCAAGGCTCGATTGGCTCCCATGCGTTTTAGTAAAATTTGATCTTGAAGTTGCAGAGGGAACTGTAGCTTTTTAAAGTCAAATCCAACTGCTGAAACTTTTAACTTGTCTAGAGATGGTAGTAAGTCTTCCGGCTGCTCAAAAACCCATACTTTTGTGTAGCGAGAATTGAGGTCTTTCTGAATTTTCTCACGCATATTTTCGTCAGCACTGTAGACGAGAACATTTTTAGGCTCGATTCCTTGAAGATTCAGTTCGAGATTGAGCATCACTTCATACATAGATCGGGGGATCAACAGTGTCAGCTTTTGTCCACCGTGTTTGGGTATCGTAACGGTGGCCAAAAGAACGACATACTCTTCAGTATTTAAGAAGTTCTTCACTCCGATAGATTCGCTAGGATAAATCACTTTGTTAAAGTCCATCCGTAAATGGATGTTCTTTTTGGTCAAAGTTCGAAATGCTCGATCGAGAATTCCCGCCAGTTGATTTCCAACCT
>CAYZLH010000077.1:7798-8993 GCA_964478795.1 uncultured Bdellovibrionales bacterium
TCGGTAGCGTCGAATTGACCAGCGGCTAACTTTTCCTCGAGGGAACTGATCGGGACCATTCTTAATAAATTGCCTAGGATTACAGCCGTCTTTAACTCAAAGAACCAGTACAATTCACCGGCATAATCCTTGTCAGAGTATATTCGGATTAACACGGACTGTTTTTTGTAAGCGGCAATGTACGATTCTACGGGCATCAAAAATGGCTCAAAATGACTTATTTGAACCTTGGCCTCATCGCCGGTTCCCAACATAAAGTTGAGGGCATGTTCTAATCCATTTTTCACCTTGTCATTAAAGGTTCGGATTTTTTCGTTTTCAATGATTCTGACAGGCTTTTCCATTTTATTTTTTCACCAACGGAGAGAGTACTTTCTGCAGTTCCTCCGGAGGGAAGGGTTTTGTAATTACACCATTAGCTCCAGAACTTAACATTTGCTGTTTCATCTCCGGGCTGGATTCGGTAGTTACCATTACGATTGGAAGTCCAGGCATTTTGGCCTTCACTACCTTAACTAATTCAATTCCTGTAATTTCAGGCATGTTAACATCTGAGAGCATTAAATCGATGCCGCCTGCCGCTAGTTTTTGCAGCGCCTCTTTGGCCCCGCCAGCCTCAATTACGTTAGCGGATTCAAATCCCGCCTGTCGGAGGGATTTGATCACGATCATTCTCATGGTAGCTGAGTCATCTACTACTAAAATGTTCATGTCTTTACCTGCTTTACTGTATTTAAATAATCCACTTTCATTCGTATCGGAGGCTTATTCAATATCTTAAGAAAACCAACTGTAAACTTTCTGTCCATTGTAACCGACAAGAATCTTGGAGGAAAGTGTGACCGAAGAAGCTCACCTCAAAAAACGAAAAATATATTTCTGGGAGCGGATCGCTTTTCGGATCTGCTTAGGTTTTATTTTTCCAGTTGTAATGAGCGGCTACGCGCTTTACCACGTCTCGTCCGTATTCTCGGAAACCTCTGAATTTGAAGAACGAACTAAGCGAATGTGGCACCTGGTGCACGTAAACGAAAGTAAGGCGATCGTTTCCCTGACAAAAATGCGTTTAAATGTGCAATCTGTTCTAGTTGAGCCCCTGCCGATTTACCTAAATCAACTCACCAATGAGATGAAAGATTTCAAAATCGATTTAGATCAGTCGCGAAGAATCATTGAAAAAATAGGAGAGGAAAAC
>CAYZLH010000078.1:0-8926 GCA_964478795.1 uncultured Bdellovibrionales bacterium
AAAGTATTGTTCGCTCCCGTACCAACTACATATTCCAACCGAGCCGCCGGATATCCATCTGCCCCCTGAAATTGCCAACTACTGGATGTCGCCGGTCCCGACAGGCAACTTGCTGGAGTTCCTTCCCAACTATCTTCCGTAGACTCCTGTGTAAAGGTTCCATCCGTGGCGTAAGTTGTTACCGTTTTGGTAAAATCTCCGGTACAGCAGTTGGGGCCGTCTGCGTATTTATAATCACACTGAGGCACACCGTTCAGAGTATTGAGTACGTCGTTTACGCTACCGTTAGCCAAAACTTCGTGCGAAGTAGACGCCGGACCCGTACCGGCCTCATAAGCCCAAAAGTGATAGGGAATAAATCGGGCATAGGAGCACATGCTCGGCGGCACGTGAAACTGCAATTCAAACGAGTTAAAAAATAGGTCTAATTCTTCCACCTCGGCGATACAAAAAATATCTCGATCGTTCCCTGTGGCGCTAGACAAGATTCGGCAATCAGTGGTGAAGTTCGTCGTGCCCGCATCTTGCCGGTTATTAGCGCCATCCTGATATTGGACATCGGCGCGGTGGGTTGTCACTACCGCTTTATCGGAATTGATGCGCAGAAACATCCCGGCCACTTCGCTGGGAGCATCGGTTGCACCGGGATTGAGTGGGTCCGTGCCAAAAGTTGGATTAATTGCTGGCACATTGGTGTTTTTGCTAGAGCTAACGGGGGGTCCACACCCAACCGCTAAAAATAGAGCGCCAATGAGAAAAAATGAAAGCCGGTGTCCGTCCATGGTACAGCCTCTCTAAAAACGACGAGCGTGCTAATTCGCTCTCTCTTTAGTGTACCAAAGGCCACTTTTGCGTCAACCAAAGGAAAGAAGTTTTCCACACGGTATTCGCTATTTGGGAATTTCCACGGAAACCATTGAAAATCCAAGCATTTTGCTAGATTATTCGAGAGAAATGAAAAGAAGTTCTTTGCTCCTCATCTTCCTTGTGATCTTTTTTGATCTCCTTTCCTTCGGAATCGTGATTCCGATCCTACCTTACTATTCGAAAAACTTTGGTGCTTCCGCCTTCGCGCTTGGTTGGCTGATGGCCAGTTATAGTATCGCCCAATTTTTGTTTGCCCCGGTTTGGGGCGCTCTCTCCGACCGCTTTGGCCGACGCCCAATCCTCCTCGTAACAATCTTGGGAAGTGCCGGCGCCATGTTACTCACTGGCCTCGTCGACAATTTAGAGTTTCTTTTTGCCGCGAGAATTCTCGCTGGATTTTTTGCCGCTAATATTTCCACCGCTACGGCGTATATTACTGATATTACTCCACCCGACCAGCGGGCCAAGGGCATGGGTATC
Organism: uncultured Bdellovibrionales bacterium; assembly: GCA_964478795.1. Classification (GTDB taxonomy): domain Bacteria; phylum Bdellovibrionota; class UBA1018; order CAIPTA01; family CAIPTA01; genus JAKFYM01. Next base: position 1,348 of record CAYZLH010000078.1, read on the forward strand.
GTTGGAGCGGGTTACGGATTGGGCTTTATCTTTGGTCCGGCCGTTGGCGGCGTACTTTCTGTGCATAGCTATGCCTTACCGATTCTTTGTGCCGCCGGCTTGGCGCTTTTCAATTTCTTTTTCGCCCTATTTTTCCTAGCAGAGCCAGAAAAGAAAAAGGGGTTCGAAAAAAAGTTTCAATGGCAGGGAATGTCGTTGGCGCTGACTCAAGAAAAGACAGCTTTTCCCATCAGTCTCTTTTTTCTTAGTACCCTGGCCTTTACCCAATTAGAAGTAGTCTTCGGATTATTTGTATTAGAAAAATTTTCCTTTGGTCCCCGCGATGCTGGTTGGCTCCTGGCCGGCATGGGGATCGTAAGTGCTTTTTTGCAGGGTGGTTTAATTGGACGACTCGCGAAAAAATTTGGCGAGTCTTATTTGTTGATCACCGGATTTTTCTTTTTCAGTTTTTCCCTGATTGGTGCGTCCTATGCTCCTTCTGTCGGGATGTTTGCCATTTCACTTTTGGGAATCGCTGTGGGCAGTGGATTAGTGAATCCATCCCTCTCCAGTTTGGCGTCGAAGGGGGCGCCTGAAGACAAGCGCGGCTTGATTATGGGAATGTACCAAAGCGCCGGATCCTTCGCGCGCATCGTTGGTCCTCCCGCTGCAGGTTTTATTTTCGATCGCTGGAGTCCTTCCACGCCAATTTTTCTTTCTGGTTTGTTGATGGGTCTTGGATTTTTTCTCGCGCTGCTTGGTAAAAAGAGGTTTGCTTGAGTTTCCCCGAACTCGTTTTTCTTGAAAATCTGCTCGAAAGCTTGAAAGGCAAAGCACGAATTGAAGAAATCGCCCGGGTTCCCTTTCACCAGGAAAACTTTCCGCTCTATTCAATTTCCATTGGCAGCACGAAGCCCGAAGATCCTTGTTTGGCCCTTATTGGTGGCGTGCACGGCCAAGAGAAAATAGGCTCCCAGGTTGTCTTGTCATTTTTAGAGAGCCTGACGGAACTTCTTTATTGGGATGAGCTCACGCATAAGGCACTGGAAAAATCTCGAATCGTATTTCTGCCCATCGTTAATCCAGTGGGAATGTATCTATTGCGACGTGGGAACGGCAACAGAGTAGATTTAATGCGAAATGGGCCATTGGACTCGTTAGACTCGGCAATTCCGTTTTTAGAAGGCCAACGCATATCGCCTTATTTACCCTGGTATCGGGGAAAAACCGGCGTACCGATGGAAGTGGAAGCTCAAGCTCTTTGTGACTTTGTCAAAAGGGAGGTGTTTCCTTCGCGTGTTGGCATTGCTTTGGATTGCCACTCTGGCTACGGCACAATGGATCGATTGTGGTTTCCCTACTCTCGCACCATCAAACCCTATCCCGAATTACCAGAGGCTTTTGCCTTGAAAACATTGCTAGACCGCACCTATCCGAACCACGTGTACAGAATGGAACCAGTGGCTCAAGGCTATACAATTAGTGGCGACCTCTGGGACTATCTTTACGAAGAGCACCGCAAGGAAGGCGACCCACAACGAAAATTTTTACCATTAACTCTGGAAATGGGGTCATGGCTTTGGCTAAAGAAAAATCCAGTGCAGTTATTCTCAGCACTTGGTCTTTTTCACCCGATGCATCTACATCGCCATAAAAGAATTCTTCGCCGTCACCTTACGCTTTTAGAATTCCTGCATAAGGCAGTAGTTTCTCCGCAAAATTGGGCCTTCCCGCCTGAAGCGGATCGCATCGAATTACAAAGAGAAGCCTTCGACTATTGGTATTCGGAATGAACACTTGCTTTTTTTTGCGGGGACTAGTGAGGGAGTCGGCGCATTGGAGTGGTTTTCTCGAGTTTTTTCACCGCGAATTTCCCAACTGGAAGATAGTTGCCCTTGATCTTCCCGGCTGCGGAAGTCGACATAAAGAACGAAGCCCGTTATCGATCGACGAAATTGTCGAAAGATTGCGCCAGGAATTTTTACAGAAACGAACAGAAAACAATTTCTTCTTCGCAATTTCACTAGGGGCAATGGTTGGATTTCACTGGTTACAAAAATATGAGGATGATTTTGTGGGAGCTGTGTTCGGTAATACATCGATGAAGGGTTTGAGCCCCCTCACTCATCGCCTACAACCTGCCCAATGGGGAAAAATACTCGGGCTTTTTTTCACTTCTGACACCCGTAAAATTGAACGAACAATCTTAGAAATTACGAGCGAAAATACCGCGCGATTTTCCGAACTAGAGGTTTCCTGGGAAAAAATTCAGCAATCTCGCCCTGTCACGAAGGGAAATGCCCTGCGCCAGCTCATCGCCGCTGCCACGTATTCGCCAAATTCTCATCGACCAAAGGCCCAAGTGCTCATATTGAATGGAGCCAAAGACCAATTAGTTTCACCGAAATGTAGTGCGGCCATAGCCAAAAAATGGAATGTTCCCTTAGAAATTCATCCAGCTGCGGGTCACGATATTACTTTGGATGAACCAACTTGGGTCCTGCAAAAAATTAAAGCCCTTTTTCCAACATAAACCGTTTCCAACCATCATCGTCGCCAACGGTGATAACGCTCTAACCAAGGATAGGCCCAAGCCGGAGCATTGGCTCGCTTCCATATTCCGGCTACATATTTATTCGCCTCAGAAAAGGTGGGGTAGATGTGAATCGTCGATAATATCTGATTGAGGCCAAATCCCTGTTTCATGGCAGCTACAACTTCCGAAATAATTTCTCCAGCGTGTTCGCCAACGATAGTTACGCCGAGAATTTTATCTGTGCCAGGTTTCGTGAGCACTTTGACAAAACCCTCAGCCTGTCCGTCCACAATCGCCCGATCCAAATCATCAATGCCATAGCGATTTACCGTATACTCAATTCCCATTTCCTTGGCTTCCGATTCGTTCATCCCTACTCTCGCCACCTCAGGATCCACAAAGGTACACCAAGGAATTACTCGATAGTCCACTGGGAACTTTTTCCACGGACTAAACAAAGCATTCACCGCCACATACCAGGCTTGATGGCTTGCGGTGTGGGTAAACTGATAGGGCCCAGTTACATCTCCACAAACATAAATATTTGAATAATTGGTGGTACGAAGATAGTCGTCAGCGACAACAAATCCCTGGTTACTAAGCTCTACTCCCAATTCTTCCAGTCCAAATCCCTTGCTATTCGCTTGGCGGCCCAGCGCTATGAGGATTCGATCAAATGGAATTTCCACCTCTTGCCCCAAATGATCACAAATGATCTTACCGGTCTTTTCCACTCGTAAAGGCCGGTGATCAGAAAAGATTCGTACTCCTTCCGCCATAAATTTCGCAGCTACGAAATCCGAAACTTCTTCGTCCTCGCGCCCGAGAATCCGCTTAGACGTATCAATTAAATTCACCTGGGCCCCCAGGCGAGCGAAACTCTGGGCCAATTCACAGCCAATGGCTCCTCCGCCTAAGATTACGAGCCGCTTTGGCAGTTCGCGCAACTGCCAAACAGTATCGCTAGTGAAATACTCGACGTCACTCAATCCCGGAATGTTTGGGACTCGCGGCGAAGCACCCGTAGCGATTACAATATTTTTGGTGGTAAGTACTTTTCCATCCACCTCCACTTCGTAAGGGGAACGAATTTGAGCCTTGCCGGAAAAACAATCCACCCCAAGTTTGGTGTATCGCTCGATGGAATCATGCGGTGCCACTTCACGAATCACTTGTTGGACCCGTTCCATCACTTTACGGAAATCTATCTCAGCGCTGGCCGCCTTGATGCCAAATTTTTCTGAATTTTTAATGAGATGGGCAACCTTCGCCGACCGAATCAAGGCCTTGCTTGGAACGCAACCTGTATTTAGACAATCACCGCCCATTTTGTGTTTTTCAATCAGGGCCACTTTGGCCTTTACGGCGGCGGCAATATAAGCAGAAACGAGTCCCGCCGAGCCTCCACCGATCACGAGGAGATTGTAATCAAACTTTTTGGGTCGTTTAAATTTGGCCGTTTTCCTTTTTCGAATGAGCGACAATAGAAAACGGGAAAATAATGGCAAGAAACCGATTGCGGCCAAAGAAAGTAATATCTCCTTGGATAAAATTCCTTGCAATGACTGCACTTGGGCAATCTGCGTGCCTGCGTTTACGTAGGCAAAAGTGGCCGGTAGCATGCCAATTTGGCTGACTAAAAAGAAAGTGCCGACACGAATGGAAGTCAGCCCCATTAGGATATTCACCAGAAAAAAAGGAAAAAGGGGGATCAGTCGCAAAGTAAAAAGATAGAAGGCGCCGTCGCGCTTCACTCCTTCATTTACAGACTGGAGTTTTTTGTGAAATTTCGCCTGAACAAAGTCGCGAAACAAAAATCGCGTTCCTAGAAAGGCGAGCGTCGCGCCAGTTGTGCTGGCGAGGGATACGATCACGACACCTAGGCCCAAGCCAAAAACTGCGCCACCAGCGAGTGTAAGGATAGTCGCTCCGGGTAAAGACAAAGCAGTAGAGACGACATACAAAATCGAATACAAACTAATAAACAAAACCGGGCGTTGAGCAAAGATATCCAACAAGTAAGTTCGATTTGTTCTTAAACTCTCTAGCGACAGATAGTCGCCCCAACCCAGCTGCTTATAAGACAGCGTTAACAATACGATGCCCATGAGGATGCCTAATTTTATTCCAAAACTTCTACTCATAGTTTTTTCCATGCCATTCAGAATTAGTTCGTCCGTCCACCCACTTTCGAGTATCAAGCGAATATGAAAAAATTCAAAGCGAATGTATTAGCAATCTTCGATTGTCATTCGAATCTTTCAAAGATATTTTCGTTGGAGACATGCATCCTTTTGCCTCATTTTCCGAGCCGCAATTAAGACTTTTAGTCTTTTTGTGCGTGTTTCTTTCCGTCGGCCTGCTGGAATATTTCTTTCCAAGAATAACAACGACCAATTCTAAGTGGGCTCGGTGGTACTCTAATATTGGAATCTCCGCGCTTAATACCATTCTATTGAAGATCCTACTGCCTTGGTCCGCCGTGGAGTTTGCTCGCCTGATGGAACAAAATCAGTTGGGAGTTCTGCCGGTAGCTACCGAAAATTCTATAGTGAACGTCTTAGTTACCATCGTACTTCTAGATTTTATCGTCTATCTGCAGCACTATATCTTACATTATTTCCCCCTACTTTGGCGATTGCATCGTGTGCATCATGCAGACACTCAATTCGACCAAACCACAGGTTTGCGTTTTCATCCTTTAGAAATGCTTTTTTCGATGGCAATAAAGTTTAGTGCGATTTTCCTTTTCGGATTGCCCGCCATGGGTGTGCTCATTTTTGAAATTTTACTGAATGGATTTTCGCTCTTTTCCCACGGAAATTTTCGCATCCCGATTCGGGTAGATAGAATTCTACGATGGCTAATTGTAACACCCGAAATGCATCGCATCCACCACTCTAGCCGACCGGAAGAAACGAATAGTAATTATGGTTTTCAGCTTTCGTTATGGGATCGCTTGTTTGGGACCTATCGATCTACCGCGAGTGCAGAAATTACTATCGGCCTGGAATACTTTCGCGAAAAAAAGTTTAGTCACCTGAGTTGGATGTTAGTGAATCCGTTCTTGAGAGCGGAAAAGAAATAATTATCTCTACGCCTGGTAGATAAACGCATCAATAAAGAGCGCGAGAAACAACAGAAACAAATAAATGATCGAAATCCAAAAAAGTTTTTTCGAATCACTTTTTTCTCTGGTGCTAAGCAGTCGCACAGTCTGCCACATATAATAAATTCCCAGCAAAATCGCCGAGCTGAGATAGAAAATGCCACTATCCCCTAAAAAATACGGCAAAAAAGTAATGGGGATTAGAATCAAGGTGTAGACAAATATCTCCAACCGCGTGCGCTTTTCTCCATGAGTCACAGGCAACATGGGAACTTTGGCGGCGCGATAGTCTTCTTGAATGGCAATCGCCAGCGCCCAGAAATGAGGCGGCGTCCAGAGGAACACGACAAGAAATAGAACCCACGCTAAGGGTGAAACATCCCCCGTGGCGGCAGCCCAGCCAATTAAAGGCGCAGTGGAACCCGCGGCCCCGCCGATCACAATGTTGTATGGAGTACGGCGCTTCAGCCAAAGCGTATAGATCCCCACATAAAAAGCGATCGTAAAAAAACTCCAAAAGGCAGCAACCCAATTGGTAGCCACCCAGTAGTAACCCACTGCAATAATTCCCGTAACAAGGCCAAAAATGGCCGCATGTTCCGGAGAAATTTTTGCTAACGGCAAGGGTCGGCGGCGCTTGGTGCGATCCATCTGCGCATCGATATCGCGATCAAAATACATATTGAGGGAATTCGCGGATCCCGCAGTTAAACCCATGGCCACTAACACAAAAAATAATTTCAATGGATCTTGGAGCAGCGAGCCTTCCACCACAATGGCGGCAAAGCCAGTCACCAAGAAAAGCACCACGATGGTGGGCTTCATCAAGCTAAAATAGGCGGAAACACGTGCGGTCATGAGTGACACTTGAATACCGGAAATTCGCTATCAACGCCAGCGTGACGCGGCAGAAAATACAAAAGAAACCAGCAGAATCCAGAGGGTTTCGGCCCACAACAAATGGACAATTTGCATCCAAATTGGCGCTAAAAACAATACGTTAGCCGTCCCGAAGGCTAAATTTCCTGCGGCGAGCCATAAAAATACTTTGGACCTTTGCCGCAAAGCCGGTTGGGAATCGGTGACATTGGCCATCCAAAGCCACGCCGCCCCCACCCAAGCCACCGCGATTAAGGGATGAAAAATGCGGATTTGCTCTAAAAAGTGGCGCCGTCCCGCAAATTTTTGCCGAAACTCTTCGGCGAGATTTGTGACGGGAAAAAGCGTATCACCAAGAGCGGTGAGCGCCCCCAGCGCCCCGACCAAGGCAAATCCCAGCAAAATGCCTCGTACTTGCCAGCGCCCTTTAACACTCGGCCAGCGCCAGCGCGGCGTGGGTTCAAAGACCGAAGCTGCGGTAAGCGTTAAACTGCCTAAGAGAAATAGCGTATTCACCAAATGGAGAGCAATGGAGATGGCACGGTCTAAACTTTGATCGTGCTCCACCAAGCGAAGTAAAACCAATCCGGCACCGATGAGCTCCTCAATAATGATCGCAATTAGCGAATATCCGGCAGCCGCTCGCGTGAAATTTCCCAAAGGAAACATTCGGCGGGCCAAAACATAGAGCGCAATCACAAGCAGCAGAGAGAGACCTGAGGTGAGACGGTGAGAGTACTCGATCCAAGTCTTCATCTGATCGCTCGTTGGCACTACCGTGCCGTTACACAGTGGCCAGTGAGCGCCACAGCCGGCACCGGAGCCAGTGGCGCGAACCATGGCTCCCCACAAAATCACGAGCAAGCAAAAGCCCAGCGTAAACCAGGCATATCTCTGAAACTGAAGTTTCGACATTTTGGGCCTTCCCCTCTGGAAAAAGCCCTAATTAAGGATTCGATCGATGGCGAAATCTACGGGCACCGGAGACTTCACCGGAGCCGCGCCACCAGAGCCAATGCCATCGTCTTTCACCGCTTGAGCAAATTGGGCATCGGCTTTAGAGGTAGCTTCGATAT